>JAJDVJ010000196.1 GCA_022826205.1 Silicimonas sp.
ATTCGTGCCTTCGAGGCGGACCACGAGCGGCACCTTGAGGCCGACTTCCTTCACGGCGGCGACGACGCCTTCGGCGATGATGTCGCAGCGCATGATGCCGCCGAATATGTTGACGAGAATGCCCTTCACGTTCGGGTCCGAGGTGATGATCTTGAACGCCTCGGTCACCTTCTCCTTGGTCGCGCCTCCGCCGACGTCGAGGAAGTTGGCGGGTTCGGCGCCGTAGAGCTTGATGATGTCCATGGTGGCCATGGCGAGGCCTGCACCGTTCACCATGCAGCCGATCTCGCCGTCGAGCGCAATGTAGTTGAGGTCATGCCTCGACGCTTCAAGCTCCTTGGGATCCTCTTCGGTCGTGTCCCTGAGCTCGGCGATGTCGGGCTGGCGGTAGAGGGCGTTCGAGTCGAATCCCATCTTTGCGTCCAGACATTTCAGGTCACCCCCGCCGGTCACGATCAGCGGGTTGATTTCCAGCATCTCCATGTCCCTGGAGACGAAGAGGTCGTGGAGCTGGCCCATCAGCCTGACGCATTGCTTGACCTGGGCTCCTTCGAGTCCGAGCGCGAAGGCGATCCGTCGACCGTGGAAGGCCTGGTATCCCGTCGCGGGGTCGACGCTGAAGGAGAGGATCTTCTCCGGGGTCGCCTCCGCGACCTCCTCGATGTCCATGCCGCCCTCGGTTGACGCGACGAAGCTGACGCGACTGGTGCCGCGATCGACCAGCAACGCGAGGTACATCTCGCGATCGATCGTGGAGCCATCCTCGATGTAGATGCGGTTGACCTGCTTTCCGGCCGGACCGGTCTGCTTGGTGACCAGCGTTCGGCCCAGCATGCGGCGGGTTTCCTCGGCGGCCGCCTGCGCGGAACCGGTGATTCGCACGCCGCCCTTCTCTCCGGCGTCAGGTTCCTTGAAGGACCCTTTGCCGCGTCCACCGGCGTGTATCTGCGCCTTCACGACCCAGGCGGGGCCGTCCAGCGCGCCTGCTGCGGTCTTCGCGTCCTCCGCTTTCAGAACCACGCGTCCGTCGGATACCGGGGCTCCCGCATCGCGCAGCAGCGCCTTTGCCTGATACTCGTGAATGTTCAACGCAACCCCCTGATCATGGTGTTTGTTCGATGCGGTTTCGTTCACGAACACCCATAGCGCCGCACGATCAACAGGTTATTTGAGATTAAGTCAAATTGTCCCAGTTTTGTGATCACTGAAATTTTTGTGTGATCACATGCGCATGAATGCAGCATTCACGTCGCGTTCCGACTCGGCACCTCGATGCGCGCCGGTACTTGTTCCCGGGAGTCACCTACGCAGAAGTCGTTTTTGGGGTGCCTGCCCAGATATGCACTTGAAAACATAGGCAACGTAAAGCATATTCTCCATGCGGGGAATTTCGCCGCTGCCAACAGTCGAAGGACAGGAGAAGCAATGGCATGGGCAATCGAATTTCATAGCGATTTTGCACTCGAATTTGAATTTTTTTCGGACAACGTGAAGGTGGAGGTTCTCGCTCTTGCAGAAATACTTCGAGAAGAAGGGCCAGAACTCAACCGACCACATGCGGATACGCTTAAGGGGTCCAGGCACAGCAACATGAAAGAACTTCGGTGCCGTGGGGCCTGCAAGACGTGGCGTGTGGCATTTGCCTTCACGCCGACGCGCGTGGCGCTGCTTTTGGCGGCAGGCGACAAGTCCGGCACAAAGGAGAAGCGATTTTATAAGAGCCTGATCAAGAAGGCCGACGCACGGTTCGACCAATTCCTGACCGAAACGACCAACAGCGAGACCGCTGCCAATGAAAGAAAATGAGCCACCGTGAACATCCCCAAAGCACGGCTTTGGGAGTGCGCAGGAGACAAGACAGAGAGTTTGCGAGAGACAACATGGGAAATGTAAGCCTTGGGGAAATGAAGGCGCGCCAATCCCCCGAAATACAAAAACGGGTCAAGGTTCGCGCTGCGGAACTGCGGACCGAACTGGCCACTTTGCGCGAAATCCGCGAAAAAATCGACATGACGCAGGTCGAACTCGCGGCCGTGCTTGATATCGGACAAGAAGGCGTATCGCGTCTGGAAAGACGCAACGACATATTGGTGTCCACACTTCGAAAGGTCGTCGAGGCGATGGGAGGCGACCTGCGTCTCATTGCCGAACTTCCAGACGGCGAACGCGTAGAACTGTCAGGCATTGGCGACGCATAGCTGGCCGTTCGAGTCGGCCCCATCATCTAGCGTCGCCTGTTGGCATCGTTGCTTTACTGAACCGTAAAGCGCGCAGCTGGCGGCGTGGACATGCGGGAACAGCGGAGCGTCCGATGAACCCCGCTGGACATTTGCACCGTGACCGCCAGCGCGTGCAGACGGAGGTGAAAATCGCATCCTTCGAAAGCGGTTCCTGCGGGCTATTTGCCCGGAGGTGATCCTATGCATCCCGCCGTCACACGTGCCATCTGGAATGCCACCATCGGCAACTCGGCCTGCAACTACGCCAGTCCAAGTTGCTGGCTGCGGGAAGAGCAGATCCCGGAAGTGATGCATCGTTGGCCGCCTCCGGTTTTGATTTCCAGTGCGATGCTTTTCCGATTCCGGTGTCAGGGGCAGTTCGCGGTGCAAGATCTCGAAACCCGCTGCGCCAACTGGAACAAACCTGGTTTTCCTTCCTGGCCTCATGGTCGAAGGTTCAAAGCGGATGCGTAATCTTTTTGAAGATGGAGTGGACGGTCGCAAGCGTGTCGGCCGTCGGTGCCGAAATCGAGGTAGTGCCGGTGGCGTTGCGTGCCCGGCTGCTGCGACTGCTAGAGACGGTGGAGAATGTCGGGCTGGAGGTTCTACGCGCGCCGCATGTCAGGCACCTTGAGGGGAAGCTCTGGGAGCTTCGCGTGCGGGCCAAGGGTGGTATAGTTCGGGGAATCTACGTCACGGCCACGGGCGGCGACTGGTTGTGCTGCACGTCTTAGGGCAGAAGTCACGCAAGACGCCGCGCCGCGCGCTCGCTTACCGCCCGAGAGCGAATGAAAGAGGTGATGACATAACGAAGCTGAAGGAGCTGAAAGCGCGCCTCATGGAAGATTCGGAGTTCCAAGAGGAATATGCGCGCGTCGATGAAGAGTACGCGCTCATCGAGGAGCTTGTCCGCGCTCGGGCGGCGGCCAAGTTGACGTAGGCGGAGCTTGCCCGGCGGCTCGGCACGACCGAGTCAGCAGTCGCGCGGCTGGAGGGAGGCCGAGTGTCGCCGTCATTCGCGAGCCTCCGCCGCCATGCCGGGGCAACCGGCACGCGACTTACGGTTGGTTTGGTTTGTGCCGAAAGTTGACTTGCTGGCCGGAGCGGATCCACTGAGATGGCCCGGCGCGGCGACTTCCTAAATGCGCTAGCGCTACGGTGGAATACGGAGGAGCCGATCGATTTGACGTTCCGCTGGCAATGGCCCCTTCCGGATCCAGGGTGACAGGGCGCCGGCAAGCGGGCCGGGATCGTCGCTGGTGATGGTGATTTGGCCGGTCTGGGCCTCGCGTCCATTCCTGTCGCGCCTCCATTTATTCTGACTGTCCAGTTGGCACCCACTTGCCACGCGCCCAAACCACTTGAAAATTCACGCAAGGGCATTGCAGGTGGATTGATTGAAGCCGAAAGACTACACCCCGTGCATGTTCAAGATGCGCAGCATCGAAACCGGAGTGAAGTGGATCGACGGATAGCGGGATGCCAGTGCCCGCGCACGTGGTTGCCCGGATCGAGCGCCTGTTGCCTCGAAGGTCTGGCGTATCGGGATGGTCGGTTGGGAGCGATTTTGGACTGAGTATGGACCATGGGAACGGCTCTTGAGTAAAACTTCCCTACGCCATTGATTCCGCGTCAATTGTCCCCTCCGTGTCTTCGGGCATCCTGACTAGTTGGTAGCCGAGCTGCTTCGCGCGCCTCCCGAGGTTCGAGACGGTGCGGTCCACGCGGCGCTGCT
>JAJDVJ010000177.1 GCA_022826205.1 Silicimonas sp.
TCCCCGGGCCTTCACACGCATGCGGACTACGCGGCTGCGCTGGACGGGCTGAAGCGGGACGGCCATCTCGTCGACGCCGTGCGCCGGGGACTCAGCCCCTGCCTCGTGACGGGACGGGCGCTCCGGGCGGAGCGCGAGATCGTCAGGAGGATGCGCGCGGCGCGGGAGGCCGGGACTCCTCTCGTCGACGCGGCCCGCGTGGAGGCGGCGCTGGCGAAGAGCGGGCTGACGGAAGGCCAGCGGGACGCGGTGCGCACGGTCCTGCTCGGCGAGACCCGGATCGCGGGCGTGCAGGGCTACGCCGGAACGGGAAAGACGTCGATGCTGCGGACCGTCGGGCAGCTTGCCGGGGACCGCCGCGTGATCGCGCTCGCCCCGAGCGCGGCCGCCGTCCGTGCGCTCCGGAGGGAATCCGGTCTTCCCGCGCGGACGCTGCAGGGATTCCTGTCGCGCTACAGGGACGTCGCCGACGGCACGGCCAGCCCGGAGGGGCTGGCCCGGCTGCGCGAGACGCTGTCCGGATCGGTGCTGGTCCTCGACGAGGCCTCGATGGCCGGGACCGTGCAGGTGCGCTCGCTGATGCGGATCGCGGACCGGGTCGGCGCGGCACGGCTCGTGTTCGTCGGCGACACGAGGCAGCTGCGGGCCATAGAGGCCGGGCAGCCCTTCCGCCAGCTGCAGGAGGCGGGCATGCCGACGGCGGTGATGGACGACGTGCTCCGGCAGCGGACGCCGCACCTGAGGGAGGCGGTGGCACACGCCATCGGCGGCCGGCCCGGCGAGGCGCTGGGCAGCCTCGCCGGCGACGTCCACGAGGTCGCGGCGGTAGATCTCGGCCGGACGGCGGGACGCCTCTGGCTGAAGCTGGACGAGACCGCCCGCGCCGGGACGGCGGTCCTTGCGCCGACGCACGGGATCCGGGCGGAGATCAACGCGACCGTCCGCGCGGGACTGGCCGAGGAAGGCGCCCTCAGTGGCCCGGAGATGGAGATCCGCCGGCTGGTCCCGCGCGGCATGACGCGGCCGCAGACCGGAGACATCCGCAACTGGATCGAGGGCGACGCGGCGGTGTTTCATCACGACGTCTGGGGCGGCAAGGCGAGGGCGGGCGAGGTCTTCACCGTGAACGCGATCGAGGGCGAACGCGCGGAACTCGTCCACGAGGACGGACGGGTCCTGAAGGTCAACCCCGGCGGCAAGGGGCTCCGCTACCAGCTGGAGATCCACGAGACGGCGGCGATCCGGATCCGGGCCGGGGACGCGATCCGCTGGACGCGCAACGACAACCGCCGCGACCTGGTGAACGGCGAGAGGGCACGCGTCATCTCCGTGGGTCCGAAGGCCGTGCGGTTCCGTACCGCGGACGGCCGCGGCCTGAGGCTCTCGCGGGACGACCCGCAGCTCCGCCATCTCGACCACGCGTACAGCGCGACCGTCCACGGCGCGCAGGGCACCACGACCGACCGGGTGATCGCGGTCCTGGATTCGGGACACGGGTCGCTCGCCGACCAGGCGACGTTCTACGTGGAGGTGAGCCGGGCGCGCGACGAGGCCGTGATCCTGACCGACAACAGGGAGCAGCTTGCGGAGACGCTGGAGGAGCGCACGGGGCTCAGGATGACCGCGCTGGAGGCCATTGGCGAGACGACGAAGGAGAGAGTGCACGAAGCCGTTCCGGAGACCGCGCCTGCGCCGGCGTCACCGGAACCCGCGCCTGCCGTTCCGGAATCCGTGCCGGGAATCGCCGTTCCGGAGAAGCCGCCGGTGCGGACGGTCGACACGCAGCACGGGGACCGCGTCCGCGACCGGCAGGCCCGCGACATCGGCGGAGACCGTGCTGACCATATCCGCGACCGGGATCTCGCGGACCTGCGCGACGACTGGCGGGAGCATCGCGCGCGGGCGGCGACCGAGGGCGTGTCCGTCGCCGTCCTGCCGGGGACGGACGCGCTTCTTGAGCGGACCGGGGAATTCGCTGCCGAACGTTCCGGACCGCTGCCGGATCCAGTCGCAATGGGCGTGGCGGAGAGCGGACTCCGGATGCGCGACCTTGGCGGGCGGCTGGACCGTGCCGGAGACCGGGTCAGGGAGGCCGTCCGGGTCCGGGACGCCGGCGACCGAATCGAGAGGGAATGGCAGCGATGCCGGATCAAGGCGGGGCTTCAGAAAGAGCATGTCGCCTTCCTTCCGGAGACCGGGGCGCTCGTCGAGCGGACCCGAGAGTTCGCGCGGCAGCACCCCGGCGCGCTTGCAGAGGCGACGGCCGAGGCCGCGCGGGACTGCGAGGCCCTGCGGCTTCGATGGGACCGGCTCCGGCGCGTGGCCGGGGATCTCGGGAAGGGCGCCGACACCCCGGAGGCGCCCGGCGAGCCGGAACGGAAGGCCATGGCCGAGGCGGAGGATTTGCTGCGCGACGACCGCCTTTCCGGCAAGGCCGAGCGCGAGGGGATCCGGGTGCCGCTGGCGGCGGTCCTCGGCATGCTGAACGCGAGGCTCTCCGACCGGGAACGGATACGCGGGCTCCGGAAGGACCGGCATGCGCTGGAGGCGGAGGCCGAACGGAAGGGCTGCCATCCGTTCCACCTTCCGGGACACGACCGCCTCATGGAGCAGCTCGGGAGTTCCGGGCACGGCCTGCCCCGGGATCTCGCGGAAACGGTGGAGAGGCTACCAGCGCTGGAAGCGAGGGACCGCGAGATCCGCCAGGGCGTCAGGGAGGTCGCGGACTTCGTCAGCAGGAGACGCGAGATCATCGACCGGGCCGCGAAGCGGCGGCCGGACAGCCCGCTCAAGCGGACCGGCCTTGGCCCCTACGCGCGCTGGACGAGATCGGCCCCGAAGACGGTCGAGCTCGGGGAACGGCTGGCAAGGGACCCGCTGCTCTCTCCGGAGGACGGGAAGGCGCTGGAGGCCGCGCTGGCGCGCATCAGGGCAGCGCCCGAGGCGGACGGCCTGGACGCGCGGAACCTCAAGGCCTGGGAGGAGCTGAACGATCGGGCGATCGAACAGGGATGCCACCGCTTCTTCGTGGAGGGGTACGAGGATTTCGTGACGGGCTTGGACGGGGGTTCGCACCGGAGCCCGGAGTTCAACACGTTCGCGGTCGGCGAAAGGTCCGTGCTCACCGGCATGCAAGCCGAGCAGGCATGCCTTCGCCACCTCGACGACGTCCTCGCCAGGGCCGTCAGGGAGCGGGACGAAGGCGGCGCGAAATTCGTGTCGGAGATGCATCCCTACCCCCAATGGCAGCGCAACGCCATGCACCACGTCAAGGAGCTCCGGGCCGTCCTCGACGACAAGCGGGAACGCTACGACCGGCATCTCGCCAGGACGCCAGGGCTGGAGAGGCGGCTGCGCGACAGGATCGCGGCGGTAGAGGGCGCGATCCGGAACGACGCGCCCGAAAGGAAGGCGGTCGAGGCCGCCCATGAGGTGCAGATGGAGCGCGAGAGGGAGGCGGCCAGAAGCCGGGACAGGGGGCGCTACATGGGCGCCGAGATCGACTACGGGCGGTAGCGACGTGTCGCACGCAGGCCACGCGCGAGACCGTCGTCTGTACCGTCGCTGCATCAGGAAGAAACGCTGCAGCTGCCGGCGTGCATGATTTGACTTGATCGGCCCGTCGAATCATGCGAGCAGCCCGGCATGTTGAGTCTGATGCACATAAACTGCTCAGATCCAGAACGGAAGCGCCAGCCCGGTCTCTGGGCCTGAGCCGCTGGCGGCGACTGCGCCGCCCCTCCCTTTTTTCCAGCATCGCGCGTCCCGCCTTTCCTGGCGGGCGGCCATCATCAAGGGTCTTCGACATGCCAGGAACGTCACAAACGAGGATTCGCCTGTTCCATCCGCCGGTCTGCCCCGAGGTGGAAACGGACAGGATTTGCCAAAGACTCTACAGTCATTTGGCAGAGATGCGTTCCAGAAAAACGGGTTCGCCTTCCTTTGTGGACCTGAACGCCGTGATGGCGAGCATGTCCAGCTTTGAGACGCACATGAACGTCCACAAGGCGGATGTGGACGCCCTGGGGCTGGAGCACCGCGACAGGAAGCGGATTCTCGTCCGTGCGAAACGACTCTTCCGGAGCCGGAGTTCGGCGAACCGTTTGTCGCTGGGCCACCTTTGCAAGGAGAGAGACAGCGAAGACCGTGCCGCCCTTCTTCGGCTGGCCGGCATGGTTCCGGTCAGGACCGTGGCCGACGAGGCCGCAGCCGACGAGCTGGCCGCGTCCCTGCATGCGGAGTTTCCCTGGATGGGCGCCGCGACCACCGCCGTCTGGCATGCGATCCGGCGCTGCGCGCGCAGGGGCCGGCCGATCGGTTTCGGGCCGCTGCTGCTCGTCGGGCCGCCGGGGATCGGCAAGACCGCCTGGGCTTGCGCGCTGTCCAAAGCCCTCGACCTGCCGCACTGCGTGATCGACGCCGGCCAGGGGCTGTCGAGCATGGCCCTGGCCGGAACGGAGCGCGGCTGGTCAGGCCAGCAGCCGGGCCGGCCCCTGCAGACGGTGATGTCGTCCAGGATCGCGAACCCGGTCATCGTCGTCGACGAGGTCGACAAGGAGGTCGTGCAGCGGACCGCTTCGGGGATATCGCTCGCGTTCCAGTCGTCGCTTCTCGGCCTGATGGAGCCGGGCAGCGCACGGAACTGGCAGTGCCCGTACTACAGGATCGGCGTGGACATGAGCCACCTGAGCTGGGTGCTCACGGCGAACGAGATCCGGTTCGTCTCCGAGCACGTGCGGAGCCGATGCGAGATCGTTCGGCTCGGCGATCTGTCCGTGGAGGAGCTGAGCGGCTTCGCGGAGCGCCAGGCGACCCGTCGCGGGCTGCCGGCGGCGGCTGCGGACGCGGTCCGGCACGCGATCGAGCGGCTCGCGACGAACGGACGCCTCCAGAGGCGGCTGAGCCTGCGCGACGTGTCCCGCATGCTGGGACGTGCCGAGGAACTGGTCGAGCGGCCGACGATGCACTGATGTCGGCGGCGGGTGTGCGGAGAACGAATCGCACTTGTTCGAGAGCCGGCAGCATGGTGTGGTCGGGGAAGTCGTCCATGGGAGCTTGCTGATCGACGCAGGCGCGAGCCGGGGACGGCCCCTGTCTCCGGAGGCGAAGCCGTGCGCCGGTTCGTCCCGTCGTGAATTCGCCGGAATGCGGCGGGTCATGAGCCTGCCTTTCGAAGAGATCGCTGCGTGATCCGTGCATCACGATCCGGGAACTTCGATGTTTCGGATCTGAAGCGCCGACTGGGGGGCGAAGGACCGGCGATGGACAGTCGCCCTCAGATTCGCTGCTGGGCAAGGGCCGGGACGGGCCTTGCCATGTTCATGCGGCGCAAGGGCTTCAACGCAACGCAGGGCGCAACGGGCAAGGTGGCAACGCATCCGGCGCGGGCGGTTTCGGGGAATGCGCTGTCGCCTGAGGCCGCCCGTGATCGCAGGCACCGACCTGCGCCCGATCGAGAGCTGTCGGGTCGCCCGAAAGCTGCATTGCCAATGCGCCAGCCTTGGTGCCGGTGGTACGGGCGACCCGCCTTGCCGTTTCACAAGGACAGTGCCTTGGCAAGTGCGGGTTTCAGGAACCGTTTCAGGCGCTGTCGGATTCCGGCATGGTGGCTTGACGCTGCATCGAGCCGACGCCTATGCAGTCCCGACATTCAGGGAGAGACCGAATACCGACCAGACAGTCCTGTGCCGTTCTCGTCATCGTGGCCTTGGCATTATCTCATGCCACGGCGACAAGCGCGGACTTGCACAACACAAGAGAGGTCAAGGCGCTTCAACAGGTGCTGCGCCAGTGCGGATTCGATCCCGGCCCATCAGACGGAAACTGGGGAACCAGAACGGCCAGGGCCACAGCCGACTATATCCGTGCGCACGGCGGACGGCCCGACTCCGGAAGCGAGCATTCGCTGATCTGGGAAGCTCAAAAGTACATCATAAGCGCAGGCAGCCCTTGCCCGAAGAGTGCACAACGGCAGGATGCGCCAGCGCCGAGCCGAACCAGCCGACCCCAAGATGGCCAGGTTCGCGAAATCCAGCAGACGCTGAAGCGGTGCGGCTTCGACCCCGGCCCTGTCGATGGACAATGAGGAGCCGCGACGGCCGGAGCGACGGCAGCATACATTCGGGTGCACGGTGGCGACGCCGAAGCGCCCGGTTACAGGAACCGCAACAATCCTGCCGTTCGCCGCCAGCTGATCGCGCAAGCCGGTTCCTGGATGGAAAGCGCGCAGCCCTGTCCCGCGCCCGGCGGGGAGGTCTGGGAATGCGAGGCTGCCTTCGGCACGTCGAAGATAATGCTCAAGGCCGATCACGAGGCCGGAAGCGGCGTGGTCCGCATGGGCACCATTCCGCCGATAGAAACGCTCTTCGAGGTCAGGGGGCTGGACCGCCTCTGGATATGGTTCGGTGCGGGAAATGCCGAGAGCGCTGTCGAAGCGTTGGCGTCAATGTTGATTGAGACCGATGCAAGTCCGGAACATTACCAGTTCCTGATAGGCCCGAGAGGCGGTTTTGGGCTCCAAGGTTACTATTTCCAATTCCCATCCGGCACGAAAGTCGGCGAAACGGTGGAATCGCAAGCGGCCTACACCTGCAACCAGACGAGCGGCTGATCACCGGTTCGCACCCGCACGAGATGCCGTCGATCGATCCCTGGTGGCCGAACGACAAATGCGTTCGGCGCCGCGGCAGACGCGCCGGGAAAGGCCTCGCATGACGGGCGCTGCGCGGATGCCTCGCGCCGTGCAGGCCGCCGCCGCAAGGGACGTAACCAGCTATCGTGATCGAACCATCTGATATCCCGATTGCGCGAAGAGCCCTGCTAACTTGTCCGTGAAGTCGGGCCAGTCCTCGATTTCCACGATCCTGAGAGGCTCGACGCAGCACGAGGTCAGCATGGCACCGGACACGTGAATTGGCTTCCCTTCCGTTGGGTCTGTATTGGGAATCAGTTGCCACCATTTGCCCTGATGAATGAACGGGATCTGGACAAGATGCGCTTGAGGTGACTGTGCATCGAAAGGCACGCCATGTGGGCCATAAGGGTGTTTGTAATTCCCTTGTAAATCCATCGACCGGACGCAAACCACTGATCGAGCCGCGCCGCCTGTTCATCGGTTGGATACAGGCGGAACTTGTAGGTCTTGAAAATCCGCGCCGTTTCCATTTTCCGACCGCTTCTGTAGACTGCCCACAAACCAGGGCCGATGGTGATTGGCAAGCAAGCTAGGCGGGCTTCGACCCGGCTGTAAAGGCAAAAAGACAGGAGATGGATTGAAAGGGGTTTGATAATAGACTTATATCAATATAGGAGCAGAACGTCGGACACTCATAGACTTCCTGCGCGACACTCTACACTGGAGGATGCCATGCCAGATGCACGAATGGACTGGCCAGCGATTCTGACAATCATTGGCACAGGTATTGCGCTTGCGGCATTCTTCCACACCAGTCTGGATCCTTTGCGTGAAGACATTAGAGGACTGCGCGAGGACGTTGGGGGGCTGCGTCAAGATGTTGGAGGCATAGGTGAGCGCGTTGCGGCGATCGAACAACAGGTCGCCTCACTCGATTACTTGGTGAAGGAACATCGTCAACAACATTCGTCCACCCTCGCAGGCGGCGTAGGAGGATCAAGTGGCGATGGGAAACCTTCCCTTCTTCATGAGGAGATCCTACTCCAGAACGCCAACAAGCCAAATCTTGGCCAAAAAACTCATCCTGACACTGTTGATGAATGACGTGGAAACGAGCGGTCAGTGAGGATGTTGTCTTGTCCGATCATGGACGCCGACGCTTGCTTTGAACCGGTGTGCGGAGGTGGCCTCAGGACGGGCGGTTCGAGGGCCACCGGTGCGCATCTTGTACGGGTGGCACACCTCGCACGGGAGAGCAGAACATGACATTCAAGTACCGCCGCACGTCAAGTCACGGGGATTACAAGTACGTACTCACACAAAATTTCTCACGTTCATTGTTGACGTGCATGGCGGAGACTAAGGGAACAATCGTTGGGGAAAATGGTGGAATTACATATGGCAAAGTGAAAAATGGATGCATCCGTCTCAAAAAAAACTACACATGGAATGGAGCTGATTATTGTCCTGACTTTGAGTGCATAATGGAAGCATCCCTCGTTCACGACGCCCTGTACCAACTCATAGAGAAAGGGCGAAGACTCAAAGAGGAAGGGAGATCTTGTCCTGGGCACACGATCTTTCCAGAGCATAAGAAATGCGCTGATCAGCAACTCTATTGCATGGTGAAGGCCAGTTGTTCGCCTTGGTTGGCAAGTACAATGTACAACGCAGTTCGCAGCTACCAAACTGCGCGGAGGCCATGGAAGCGCCCCGCAGGCTTTTTCGGGGGCCTTTGGGGTGCGTCTTTAGGGTTTGCCTTTGGAAAGAAAATTCAGTGCAATTGGGTGCCGCGTCATGATGAAGGTTGATCGAAACTTGATGAGAACACTGCTGGCAATTGTGATACCCGGCGATCCTCTTGCTTATGTGCTCTTGCCACTTGTTCTTTGTATCCTGGGATTGGTGGCAGTATCGTTCATAGGAGTGGAAGATCACCCGGTCGGTGACAACTTCACAGTAGGACATGGTCTTTTGGGAATCGCATTCCCGCTAGCCGTGGGCCTTGTGGTGTTGGCGGTTATACGCAGTTTTCGTCGCCCGCCGGGAGTCGGGCATGATAGGTGATGCCAGTTGACTTCTTGGGTTCGTCTCGGCAGGGTTCGGTTGTCAGTCAGCGGGAGCGAGGCATGTCCGAGACTTTGGAGCCGAAGCGGAAACGCGGGAGACCTCCGAAACCTATTCCGAGGATTGACGAGACGCCTGAGCGTGTTGCGCGTGCGATTTTCGGCGCGGTGAAGCCGCCCGATCCGTCTCGTCGGAAGCTCAATCAGAGACTTGCGAAGACAGTTTCCGCCTGACAGTAAAGCGAAGATTATGGGAAGCGTGAGAAGGTTGGTTGTGCCAACACTTAACCGCCATTCAGAAATCCCATCGACCTGTCGGGCTAACTTCAAAATGGCGATCTGATTTTTGTTTTTTCCCAATACACCTTCACACCAGTGAGAAGTTCCAGAAATTTCAGATTAATTCCCCATCTGGTTTGGCTGATAACCAATGGCTCTTTAGTGTTCTCGTTTTCTGGCGATTCTCCGCTCTGCCGAAGTAGCAGGTCAGTTCCTACATCGGCATAGTACACGAGCAGCATCATCCGAAGATCACGGCGAACGAATGTTTCTGCGATTTCATGGAAACTGTAACCGAAATTATGGAGCAAACTCGCGTAGCGCTCCACGGACCATTTCAATTCGTTCGGATCACAGAGTCCTGGCAACTGAGGCAAGAGAAGCCTAGCACATTCCTCTATGTCCTGCTCGTAATCCCTGAAGTCTTCAAAGACGTATCCCATTGAATTACTCCTCTGTGTAATCCCTGATGCCGTCCTTATTGACGGTTTGACTGGATGCGCTTCAACACACCACGAAACGTGTCTGCCGATACCCCGGCACGTATGCCTGTCTTTTCCAACCAGCGCAATATGTCTTCGGATGCCTGCTCTACACTGAAGAACCTTACGCTAAGGTCTCCGTGCTTGGTGCCGTAGTGTATGACTTGGATTTCTGGATCGGTAATGCTTTCAACTTCGGATTGTGGCACCTGATTGATGGTCGTGGAGTTGTCTATGCTGAAATTCCCGCCCACCTGAAAAAGTGGAGGTGATTGTTTGGGCAAATCAAGTCGTTTGTTGAGGTCGTCCGCGTCCTTTCTCATGTCGGCAACCTGTTTTTTGAGGTCGCTGATTTCGCGACCAATGAACCAACGCCAGACTCCTACGACCACGGCGCCCACCAACAACTCAAGGGGACGCTCGACGAGCAGGGTTGCAACGTAGTCGCCGCCGCATCTTGCAAATTCTTCCATCTTGGCGTCATAGCTGTTTCCCGTGCTGTTTCTCCGATATCATCGGACTTGGCTAGTTTGCTTTGTAATTCCCTTTGGAATCGTATGCTGAGTGAAGCAGGCCGTTCTCTGTCATGTCGATCAGAACGTCGTACTTCAGCCCCTCGTCTCGAAGACAGTTCTGCCCGAGCCGTCCTCCGATTGCAGGTATGCGTGCGTCCAGAACATGCTTTCCGTCGAGGGTGAGTTGAATGCTGGCGGACGCAGCGCGGCGGAAGCGCTGTGCCGTTGTTTGGTTTATGGCACTCATCACCCTCAACGTCCGCACGGAAAACGAACCAGGAGCCTGCATCTCGCCGGCCAGTATCCGCATGAACGCCTCTCGGATATTCCCCTCGTCTACCTTGCTGGCTTCGTCGTAGAACGTATGGAACCAACTGTCTGCGGTGCTCTCGGTATTCCCGGTTGAGTCAGATGCATCCTTGTCTTCCGTTTCGGCATTCTCGCCCACGTGTCGCAGTGCGTCTATTGTCAACTCGTCTATTCGCCGTTGCCGGACAAGCTTGTCAAAGATGACCGGAACCGGCAGACCCGTAGCGGTCGCCACTTGCCGTGCTTCTTCAACAACGTTTTCGGTTCGATAGCGATGCAAGCGTGATCCCAGCGCCTTGGCTCCGGCTCCCGCCAGGCCATCAGTCAGCAGCGTGATGGCCTTCCTTGCCCCGGGCAGCCTGCGGAGAAGCGGCTTGATCGCGCTTCCCACCTCCAAAAGCTCGCCGAGAACAGTGGCATCGGCTTCCTCTTCGCGTTCATCGCTCATCACAGATTCCTCGTTTCACCGCGGATGTAACAAGACACAAGACATGCTGTGTCAAGCATCGTTTCCTTCCTGCAAATTGCGCTGCCGTGACACTTCCGAATTCACCGATGCCGGCCCCTTGATCAATCCCGGAGCCCTGGACATGGGCGGAGCGTTCATCCGGCCTTGGCGGAGCCTTCCAGGCTTGTCCGGATCGACCACGCCACGAACCGGCCTTCCTCTTCGCCGAAGGCCTCCCGCAGCATCGCGTGAAGGTCCTCCGTCCGCCCTTCCCGCTCCATCGCCTCGAAGCGCATCTGGCACAGGGCCTGGACGCTGCACCGGAGAAGCCACATCTCGGGATGCTCCGGCAACTCCGGATCCGGCCGCACCCGCGAGATGCCGAGGACAGCGTCGTGCATCTCGCGCTGCTCCTTCGGGGACAGTGCCTGCGATGCCTGCGGCCGCGCGTTCGGCGACGGGTCGTCGGTCAGGCAGCGCCGGACGACATGGCGGCCGATGCCCTCGCCCGCGGCCGACGCCACGGCCCGGATCCGCGCCCACTCCTCGTCGGTGCAGGACATGGAGTTGCCGACCGCGCGTTCCTTCCTGCGCCGCGTCACGGAGCGCCCTCCCATCCGGGTCCGGGGTGCCAGTCGGGCTCGATCTCGATCCCGTCAGGGAAATCCCTCGGGCGCGCGGCGGGCACAGGCGGCCCAGCCTCGATCCTGTCGAACAGGTCTGCCTGACGCGGGCGTTCGTCCCTGGCCGCGACCGGATCGGGCAAGCTCGTAATGGCGGCTTCCGACACGGGGCCGGGTTCCGGCCCGGTTTCCGGGTCTTCGTGGGGCCGGTCCTCGGGCGCGCGTCCGGTCGTCGAAGGAACTGGACCAGGCTCCTCCTCCGCCCCGGTCTCCGGCACGGGTTCGGGATCCTGGCGGGCGGCGGGCTTCCAGTCCTTGTTCAGGGACCGCGTCAGGAAACCGAAGCCCTGGCCGATTGTCCCGGCGCGTCCCGGGATGAATGGCGCCAGCATGAGCGGGCCGCAGCCCGAGACCCACCGCTGCAGGACCTCGAACTGCTCGCGCTGCTCGATGCCGGTGAGCGCCATCGGGTACCCGGTCTCCGGATCCGGAGGCCCGTCAGGCGCCTCGCCGTCGAGGACCCGGGACAGGATGTACGCCGACGCGTCCATGCCCTCCTCCCGCGCCCGCGCCTTGATCGCCCGCCACTCGGACGGCGTGCAGGTCACGCAGCGCTGCCTCCGGCTCCGTCCCGACTGTCCGGTCATGCCCCCTCCAGCGCGAGTTCCGCGTCGAGCCAGGCGCTCTCCCCGGCGACGATGTCGTCCCAGACCGAGTTCGCGCCCGCGTCGGCCATCCGCCTCTCCTCGACCCGGGCGAGGACCAGCATGGCCAGCGCCATGCGCCGCCGGACCTCGGGCGGCAATCCGGACGGCGCCTCCGGCGGAGGCTCCCGGGGTTCCAGCGCGCGCTCGACGAGAAAGCGGGAGTTCGACTTTCCCGCGCGTCCGGCAAGGGCGCCGATCATCTCCCACTCGCTGTCGGTGGTCATGACGCAGCGCTGCCGCGTCCTCTCTCTCGGCGTTCGGGCCATGGCGTGGGGTCCGTTTCGGGAATCGGCACTGTGGAAACCATCATACACGCGCAGCCCCCGTCTTCAACGCCGCATGAACACGCGGCAGGAGATCCGATGTTCACATGCCATTCATATGCCTTCCGACTGCATCGCCCGCACATGAACGCGTTCACCGAAGGGACCCGCATGTTACCGGCTGCGATCTGACGATCGATGTATGTCCGCGTCCGGTTCGCAAAATCCGCTTGCTACATCGCGCAAGTCCCTGTAAGAAAAGGCTCAAGCGAGATCAGGAATCCTGCATGTAGTGTATTTGTAGGTCACGTTCCGTGACTTTTTCTTCTACACCGTGTTCTCGACCCGCGATGCCATCGAGCGCCACTGCATAGCGGCGGACCTGGTGATCGGCGGCGTCCTGGTTCCCGGCGCGGCGGCGCCGAAATTGGTGTCCTCCGAACTCGTGAGCCGGATGAAGCCCGGCTCGGTCCTCGTCGACGTTGCGATTGATCAGGGCGGCTGCTTCGAGACGTCCCGTCCGACGACCCACGACGATCCGGTCTACGTGGTGGACGAGGTCGTGCATTATTGCGTCGCCAACATGCCGGGCGGCGTGCCACGCACCTCGGCCCAGGCTTTGAACAACGCCACGCTGCCCTACACGCTGGCGATTGCCGACAAGGGTTGGCGCAAGGCACTGGGAGACGACCCTCACCTGATGGGCGGACTGAACGTTCACGCCGGCCGGATCACCCATGCTGCAGTTGCGAAAAGTCTCGGCCACGAGTGTTTCGATCCGAGGGAGGCAGTCGCACACTGACCGAACGGAGTCCGGCCTCGCCTGCTAGGTCGGTCAGGTGGCGGAGGTGACCGAACATCCAACAGGCTTGTATTCTGGAAATGATCCAAAAGAGATCGTCGAGAGGAAAGGCGCATACTCAGGTCCTTCGCGGGTCAATGCCCGTGCATTTTGTGCACAGCAGCAAGACGAGAGAGCGATTCCCGTGCGCAAATCCCGGCCTGAAGCGGTCGATTTCAGGCCAATTCGGAATGTTTGTCCGCTGGAAAGCAAATTTGGGCGCGACTGACGACGGCCTCCGTCGCGTTTCTGGACTGGATCGAGGAAGAGACTTTCGGTCTGGGGCAGGCCATCCGTTGACGGCCAGGCTGCTGCGACCAAGGCCAGAGCGCAACGAGATGAATCTCCGCCGCAAAGCCCTCGTCCGCAATGCTCCGCCTAGAGCGCGACAAGACGACTGGAAGAGGAGGTAGCCGAGATCTGCCGCCGCAACCGTGTGAAGCGGCTGAACGCAATTTCGAGAGGATCGGCGAAACGTTGAATCAACTCCGCCAGCACGATTCCGATCGGACGAAGAGAGTGCCATCCATCAAGAACATCATCGATTTCCGGAATCTGCTCACTCATGGGTATGAAATTGAGGATGCCGTGGAGGACTGGGGCATTTTTGTGGAGCATCTGCCCGATCTCCGGCAGTCAGTCAGAGCGCTCAAGTCAGAGGGCGAAACCACGGCCGCGATTTCGCAGGAGACTCCGGAAGAGCCGAACAAGTCCCAGATCAAATTAGGGAATTCGTGCAGCGGACTCTCGGGATTTCACGCCAGTCTCGGCCAGCGCTCGCATCCGCTACCGATCCATTGCGGGGGCGGGCAGGGAGAGAAACGCGCCGACGCCTTCGCCCAGCACGGTCTGCGGCAGGATCCCGTCCCACCTCTTCGCGCGCACAAGATCGACGTAGAGCGGGCTCTGGCTCAGCTGCTCGTTGATCAGCCGGATCGCGTCCGCCTCGGCCTCCGCCTCGACGGTCACGCGGTATGCCTCGGCGTCCGCCTCGATCCGCTTTGCCTCCGCGTTCGCCTCGGCCGAGTTCACGGCCTGCTGCGCCACCAGGCGCTGCTGTTCAAGCCGGTGCTTCTCCTTCTCCGCGTCCTCGCGCGCGCGCTCCTTCTCCTCCACTGCCTGCAGGTAGGCCTTCGGCAGCGAAAGGTTCTCGATCTGGGGAGAGTTCACCGTGACCGGAAAGCCCTCGAGATCCCTGGCCATGGCCTCCATGATCGTTGCGACGGCGGCCTGCCTGTCACGGATGAGCTGGTCCGCGGGGAACTTCCCGATCGCCTCCTTGGCCGCGTTCCGCAGCTTCGGGTCCAGGATCCGGTTCTCGAACTGGTTGAGGCCGCCGTACTGGATGAAGAGGTCCATCGCGGATTCCCGGTTCACGGTCCAGTTGATCGACACAGTCGCCGTGGTCGGCAGCTGGTTCTGCGTTGCGGCCGCGAGATCCTCGACGTTCTTGCGCTGCCGGATCTCAATCTTCTCGATGCGGTCGGCGATCGGGATCTTGACGTGCAGGCCCGGCCCGACCTGGCCGACCGCCTTCGACCAGCGCTTGACCACGCCGACGTGACCCTCGGGCACGGTGTACACCGTCATCAGGAGCACGATCATGCCCAGCAGCGCCACGCCGCCCACTCCCGCCAGCCGCCCGGCGCCTGTCAGGATCGCCGCAAGAACACTTCGTTTCGGGCGGCGAGCGGTCTCTTCCGTGGTGTCCATGCGTCCTGCCTCCATGTCTTTGTACGTGCCGACACAACTTACTTCATTTCATGCCGGTTGCATCTTGCCGAAGCGTTGAAGGGCAAGTTCCCTGGCGGATTCTGCCGCATGCGCATGCCGGCCTTATCAAACCGCCCGATCGGTTCCGACCCGGGCCTCCACCATCGCCCTGACAGCGACTGCATCGCGACGGCTGCTGGCGAGAGACAGTGCCGAATGGTATTGTCCTTCGAGCGCCTCGAAGACCATGGCAATTCGATCGCGGTCATCCGGTCCGAGATGGCTTCCCAGCTTCATGTGGCGAATGTTGGCATCATCAGGCCAGACGTTCCGGTGCTTGCCACCGCTGCGCACAGGGTTCAGCTTGGCCAGCTCCGGTCCGGACAGATTGGCCAGATAGTCGGTCATTTGGATTTCCTTGGCAGGCAGGGCTGGGCTAGCGTCTTCCGCCAGCCAGCAATTCGGCCTCGGGCAAATTCTTTAGGGTGAGCATGGCCCAGACACCAACAACCGGGCCGGGAAAAAGGATCAGGAACGTCCAGCGCCAACTGCCCAGCATTTCGGCCAGCACCGGCAGCAGCCAGACGGTAATCATTGTGATCCCAAATCCAACTCCCATCTGAAATGCCACGGTAGAGCCAACGAGGGTCTGATCCGCCAGTTCGGTCACCGCCGCGGTGTACTGGGCACTGTCGGCGATGATGACTGCGCCCCAGATGGTTGCAACCGCTATAAGCGCCCAGGCCGGACCA
>JAJDVJ010000036.1 GCA_022826205.1 Silicimonas sp.
CATGGGTTCATGGGTTCATGGGTTCATGGGTTCATGGGTTCATGGGTTCATGGGTTCATGGGTTCATGGGTTCATGGGTTCATGGGTTCATGGGTTCATGGGTTCATGGGTTCATGGGTTCATGGGTTCATAGGTTTTGCACCGCGCTGCACGGCTGCAAATCACGGGAAGCCAATGATCGCTTAGCCCGCATTGGGGCCCGGCCGTGAGCGCCCCGAACTTCGCAAGCGGAACCGTGTGGACGGGCGACAACCTGCGCGTAATGCGCGGGATGAACTCCGAATGCGTCGACCTGATCTATCTTGATCCGCCGTTCAATTCGAACCGGACATACGAGGCACCCATAGGAAGCCGGGCGGCTGGTGCCTCGTTCAAGGACGCCTGGACGCTGGACGATGTAGACGTGCATGAACACGGCGAGTTGGCCGACAGGAAACCGGCTGCGTATTCCGTCATCGAAGCCGCCAGGCAGGCACACGGCAAGAGCATGCAGTCCTACCTGATATTCATGGCCGTCCGGCTACTCGAAATGCAGCGTGTCCTCCGGCCGACTGGAAGCGTCTACCTGCACTGCGACCCGACAGCGTCCCACTACCTCAAGTTGCTGATGGACGCGGCTTTTGGCCGATTGCAGTTTCAAGGCGAAATCGTGTGGAAACGCCAGTCCAGTCACAACAGGGCGAAGCGCTGGGGACCGATCCATGACTGCATTCTTCATTATGGCGGCGGGGGGAAACCGACATGGAACCGTGTCCTGCAACCGCTGGACCGGGACTACGTGGAACGTTTCTATCGCCACTCGGACGAACGCGGCCAATACCGTGTGGATAATCTGACCGGCCCCGGCACCCGAGATGGGGACACGGGCCAGCCGTGGCGGGGCATAGACCCGTCCCAAAAGGGGCGTCATTGGGAGCTGCCGCCGGACAGATCTCTGCCAGACTGGTTCGTGTTCCCGGGCGGTTATGCGGAGATGCCTGCCCGTAATCGGCTTGACGTCCTGGACCGGCAGGGCCTGATCTACTGGCCGACAAAAGGATCGATGCCTGCGTTCAAGAGATACCTGACGCCGTCATCCGGTGCGCCGTTGACCGACATCGTGACGGATATCCCGCCGCTGTCGGCCGCGGCGAAGGAAAAGACCGGCTACCCGACCCAGAAACCGCTCGCCCTGCTTGACCGGATCATTCGCGCCAGCTCCAACAAGGGCGATATGGTGTTCGACCCGTTCTGCGGTTGCGCGACCGCGCTTGTCGCCGCGGATCGCCTGCAGCGGCAATGGGCCGGAATCGACCTTTCGCCCTTGGCGGTCAAGCTCGTCGATGAACGGATAGCAAGGGACCGGGGACTATGGGGCGGCGCGACGGCGCTGGACACGCTGCCGAAACGGACGGATCTGGGCGATCTTCCAAACTACAGGACACACCGACACCGCCTCTACGGCGAGCAGGAAGGCATATGCAACGGCTGCAAGACACACTTTCCGTTCCGCGTCATGGAGGTTGATCACGAACTGCCAAAATCCCGTGGCGGAAGCGATCATCCGGACAATCTTCAGTTGCTTTGTTCGGGTTGCAATCGTAGCAAGGGTGGAAGGACGATGGCCGAATGGAGGGCCTCGGTATAGCGCCCGAATTCGGATTGCCGTCCGGAATTGAATTGAGAGGAACAACGTCGATGGCAAACAAGCCGGGCAAACCAGCCCCACCGAAGCCGCCTGCGCCTTCTCCACGGCCGCCACAGCAGCCGATCAAGGAAAATGGCAGTGTTCCGGACAGGCGACCGCCTCCAAAGTGATTGCGATGGCAGCGCATTTGCAAAAATCTCTAGAAGGCTTGGACTTCGCCATTGAAAAGTCGATGCGCTACCATCAGCGTCGGCGAGGTCACTATGATATTCTCCACAAAGCACTCCTGTTCGTCACCATAGTTTCCGGCTCCGCAGCCTTCGGAAAGCTGCTCGACTCACCTGAGTACTTCGGTGCTGCTGCTGCTGTTTTCGCCGCAATCGATCTCGTCTGGGGATTGTCACACCGTGCAAGGGACCATGAATTGCTCTTCCGAAGATTCAGCGATCTGGCGATCGCCCTTCGTTCGAAGAGCACACCAACCGAAGATGACATTGCAGATTGGACGAAGAGGCGAATCGAGATCGAGTCTGACGAGCCACCCATATTTTGCGCACTGGAAGCTGATTGTGACAACGAGGTACGGAGGGCGAAGGATCGGGCGGAAACACTTGCTCATATCGACCTTTGGAGTCGTGTCACCATGAACTGGCTCAAGCACTCTCAGCGGGCATTCGCTCCGAAGACTCCCGCAAATGGGGTATGACTCCTCCCGGCGAATTCACGGGATGCTGCAGAGATTCTGCACGGACGTCAAAACTCAAGGTTAGCCGCGACGCGGTGGGAATGGGCGGTTACATCGCGAATGCCGTTCAGTTCCTGACCACATCCGTGCCAAAAAAAGTGGCGACCTTGCATTGCGATGCTCAAACGCGCAAGGCTTCCAGGTAGCGAAGAGGTTAGAACCCAATGCCCCAGATACTCCGTTTGTTAATCTTCATCGCCGTCATCGCGATGATCGCGTCTTTCGGTGCAAGCACAATGGCTGCTGATGGATTCAAAGCAAAAGATTGCTCAGTTGGCGAACAGAAGTTGTCCGACATGAAAAAGGCCGAGCTCTTGAAGGAACACCTCGCACACGACCTGTCGAGTGGCGGATCTGCGTTGGTGCGTCGCGCGTACGTGATGGAATATGACGCATCTCGGCGGCTGCCGCGATGGGCTGCGTGGCGCGCCAAGAAGAGTTTCCTTGATCCGCCGGACCGGAATACACACAGATGGGATGTTTTCCATCTCGATCCCGACGTGCCAGATCCTGTCGGTAAGGATGAGTACGAAAATTCTGGGTTCGATCGCGGACATATCGTACCGCACTATATATCCGGTGGAGATCGAGACGGAGATGGCATTGATGCTGAGTGTTCGAAAGAGGACCGAGCATTGGGAAGAGACCAGGAGTGCGAGACTGTCGAGAATCGGCCTGTCCAAGACCCATACGATGCGTGTACCGTCTTCGAGGTCAACTATATGTCCAACGTCGTACCTCAGCTTAGTACGTTCAATCGATCCGGGCTTTGGTACAAGCTTGAGACCATTATTCGGGACGCTATAGATAGGCAGGGTAAGGAATTCAATGTGATCGCAGGCCCTGTGTTTTCAGTTGGCGATGCAATCCGCAAGATTGGCCCACACTCAGATATTCATGTCCCTCATTCATTCTTCAAGATCGTCATTCACCAAGGAAAGCCCTTGGCATTTCTGTTTTCGCATGACAAACAGGCAGATGGCCCTGGCTGTTCGCTGGAATCTGCGCTTAGAAATTGCGTAGTCAGTGTGGACAAGATCGAGTCAGCTACCGGCTTGGGCTTTTTCAACGAATTGCGAAACGAAAAGCAGCACGACATCGAGGCGGTGGCGAATGTTGATCTTTGGAGAAAATTGCAAAAGTGGGCAAACTAAGTTGGCATGATTTTATGGTGAGTTACGTGCCCGGCTTGGTGATTGCCATCGAGAGATGACCTACGCAAGCGCGACGAAGAAGTGTGAGCGTCATTTAGAGCCCATACCGGGATTCCGGTTGACGACGGGTTCAAGTCCGGAAGCGCCTGGGAGGTCGGTCAGGAGACTGATCACGATCCTGCTCGGCGCCGTTCTGGCGCTGGCCGTCGCCGCCTGTCCCCAAACTTCTGGTCTTGATGCCTTGCTTGAGTTGCACGGCAAAAGGTTGTTCGTGGAGAAGCACGGCAGCAGCAGTAGGAAGAGAGATTCAGGGGAATTCTGGCGGCTATGCTAAAGCAATTGATTCCGCCTCTTATTGCTTCGGCACTAGGCGCTTTAATCGGCGGTTGGATCACCTATTCCGTGGTAACTGAAGACACCAAAACTAGGCTGCGGATGAATGCATATGGCTCGTTCCTGTCTGTGGCAACCGATACGTTGTCCCGTTCCGAAGAGCAGCAATTGACCGAGGAAGACCTAGAGCCGTTTTCCCATGCCCTCAATATATTGACGTTCTCAGCAAGCCATAAAGTCTACAATAAAGCCGTTGACTTCTTCGTATCGTTGACCGTGCAAGATAATCCTCACGAACAATTTGCTGCTCTTCTCGAGGCGATGCGAGCGGAAGTCATGGGCGAGGAAATGCCGACATATGATCTCACTATGCCGATGCCGGGTCTGTCGACTATATCAGATATTGAAATGTCGTTTTGGCTCAAATGGTACTTCTTCCTAAAGTATCACCTCGGCTGGGCGATGCATGTCATTCTCCTCGCCTGTGCAATTGGCGTGATAGCAGGCTTCTCAGCGGTATTCCGCATTTGGCGACGCAAGTGGATTAAGGGGAAAGGCTAAGACCTCTACGCATGAGCGGGCGAGGTCCGCACCCTCCAGATCGCCAAGGTCGACAGCCGGCTCTAGCCGAGGCTCCTGATCGAGCCGCCCTCGAGCGCGCCCCTGGCCGCCCGTGCGTCGTTCTCGGCGTCCGCGCTCGAAGACCTGACGCCCTGCCGCCAGTCGGTCCCGTCCCGGGTGATGACCTGCCAAGCCCACGCGACGCTGGTCGTACGCTTGAACGTCGTTGTCGTCGCAGCCATGGGCACGGGATCCTCCCGCTTGGGGAGGGCCCGGATAGCTTTCGACCGTGCCCGTGTCGAGCGGATTTCGCAACTCCCTGGCTGCCTTGACACCGTCAGGGCGCCGCGTCTGGATGAGGCCGTTCCTGGCGGGGCTCCTTCTCCATGTTTGCTCGCCAGGGCGGCGCTCTCGCAGAGCGATGGGGCCGGGTCCTTCCCTGATGATTGCCCGGCCCCGATTTTCCATGACAGAAGGAATCCTGACTGGGCACGGCGGCATCCCGGTTTCCGGAGGTCGGCGATGTCCGCGACGTCGATCCGGTCATCGGCGATGCAAGGCAGGAACATGCATAATCGCAATGGGTGACCGTTCCAGGTTCACGCAACGCGAAACACCGACACCATGGCAGCCAATGCGCATACACGACTGATTTCGCGCAATGAACTCCGGTTTCAGGGGTGTCCGCTAACGCATTGCATCCGTTTCGAGGGCCAAGCCCTTGTTTTCAAGTAAGGGGCGCGGGAAACGGCTCCCTTTCCGGAGACCCTTGGTGCGTCGCAAGGCAGCAAAAACCCCATGAACGGAACATGTTGCCAATTGCGGCTCCAGTGAAGTGGCAGGAAAGGCGCATACACCCGATGCCTTGTTGGGTGAACGGCGTTCCCGGCGTCACTTCCCGAGCACGTCCTTCAGCAGCTCCTTGTGGCGGTCGACCCGCTGCCCCTGTTCGAGGAACTGCGCCAGCTCCGCTGCCACGAGATCGCCGAGTTCCTTGAGGTCCTTGCGCCTTGCCAGCACCCAGGCCCCGAGCAGGATCAGCCGGTGCGCCCGTTCGCGCCTTGCCCTCTTCGTGCTGGCGATCGGGGGCATGAGACCCTTGTGCGCGGGATCGCCGAAGAACCCCTCCAGCGCCTCGACATTCCGTGCGCCGACCCTCGGGTTCCGGTGCGATCCCAGCCATGTCCGGATCTCCGGGACGATCCAGGCGTGAACATCAGGCTTGTGCCGGCACTGCGCGACGACGAAGCCGCCGAGCAGCGCCTTGCGCCTGGCGTCCCTGGCGCGCCGACCCGCATAGTGCGCATCTCGGCGACTTTCGAGACGGGCAAGCGTCGACAGCCGTCGCGGTTCGGCCATGAACGCTTCC
>JAJDVJ010000082.1 GCA_022826205.1 Silicimonas sp.
GCCGACAAGGATCTGGGCACCGGTCTCGTTCTGCAGATCCGCAAGGCGGTCACCGCGGCGCGCGACGGCCAGCACTTCAAACCTTTCGGCAGTGAGAGCGCGGACCGTCGCCGCCCCGATCCCGCTCGTCGCGCCCGTGACCATGGCCTTCATCATGTATCCTCTGGTGTTTCCGGAAAGAAATTCATCAGCCAATTGGGATTCACCGGCGGGACCGGCCATTGATCGCCTCGTTTCATCCCAAGCCCGCGATTTGGCGCGTGACGGTAGCGGCGGTTCGGCAGTCCGGCAAGCCTGCCATCCGTGACCCAGTCCCGGTCCGATCCATAAAGCGCCCCAAGAAGACGAGATTGCCACTGTTCGACCTGTCCGGCCTGGGAAGAATTACCGGACAGGTCGAACAGCTCGTTCGGATCCTCGGAAAGGTCGAAGAGCTGCGTGCGGTTTCCGGCGGCGTAGTAGACCAGCTTGTGCCGCCTGTCATGGATCATGCGGCTGGACAATTGTCCCTCGCCGAGATCGCCATAAAGATGGCTTCGGGGCGCGGCGGGCAATGACTGTCCGGTGACCGTGTCGGGGATCTCTATCCCGGCAAGGTCAAGCAGGGTGGGCATGACATCGGCCAGGCAAACCAGCCGGTCATCCGAGGCACCGGCCTGAACCCGCGCGTCCCCCTTTGCGCCCATCAGGATCATCGGGACATTCGCTGACGCCTCGTAGAAGTTCTGCTTGGCCCAGATACCGTGGCTGCCCATAGATTCGCCATGACCTGAGGTGAACATCACGATGGTGCTGTCGAGAATGCCCTCTTCGCGCAGCGTGCCGAAGAGCGCGCAGATCTGTCGGTCAATCTGGGTGGAATGCGCGTAATTCATCGTACGACCGGCGTCCTGTGAAGCAGGGAAAGCTCGGTTCGCATAGAATCACGCAGCTTGGCATCAAGGTTGGACAACGGTTCGTAGAACAGAAAACAATATGCATCGCGAATAACCGCACGACCCATCGCCATGCGCTGACGCCGCCCGCCGGACAGGTCTTTGGGTTTCCGATCAAGATACGGCGACAGTTCAAGCATCTCAGCCGCGCGATTGACCCGCTCGGCCATCTCTTCTTTCGAAACCCATGCCAACCTCAGCGCAAATGACACGTTCTCGCAGACGTTCATATGCGGATAAAGTGCGCAGGACTGAAACACCATGGCGATGTCACGCTGCTTGGGACGCTCCCAGGGGACGTCTCGACCAGCAATGAAAATCGATCCCGTGCTCACCTTCTCAAGCCCGTCGATCATTCTCAAAGTGCTCGAATTCCCGCATCCTGACGGTCCCACCAGGACTACAATTTCACCTTCTTTGACATCGAGATTCAGCTTCGGGATCACAGTCACATCGCTAAAGGACTTGACGAAGTCCTGCAGTAGCACTCCATCAGACATGATCAGCCATGATCTGCTGAACTCCATTTCCGACGCGGCGTCGCATTCGAGGACTCAGGCCTATCACAAAGGTGAAGTCTGGTAAACCGATTTACCACCAATTTTATTAAGGCCGCCAGCCCGGCGCCGCAGTGCTTTGACGTTGCACGAATTCAGGCGAAGTCTCGATTGCTATTCTGGCAGGAAGCTCTGGAGTCTCGATGCACACGGTCTTTGTCGCCACTTGACCCAATTCAGCTAACGGCATTCTGACGACCGTAAGCGGCACTTTCAGATCCTCGGCAAATTTCACATCATGGATCGAAACAACCGAGAGATCTCGCGGAACGTCCAGGCCCAGAGCGGTGGCTGCACGCGTTGCGCCGATGGCAGCGACGACATTGAAACAGACCAGCCCGGTAATGTCCGGTCGCCGCAAGAGCAACTCACGGGTCACGGCCTCGCCCTCCACCGCAAATGGAGCGGAATGCGCGACCAGGGACGGGTCTGCGTCAGCTCCCATTTCATTTTGCCATCCCTTCATCCGGCTCTCTGTGAAAGTCAGCCCCTCAACTGTGGCAAGACATCCTATGGTCCGATGGCCCAGTTCTTTCAGGTGCCGGGTGGCGATCTCCGCTGCCGGAGCGTCAGGAAGCTGAACCAGGCTGCCGCCCAGGCCGATATCGGCTTGCAGCTGAACGACTGGGATCTTCTTGTGCGCAGCCTTGATGATGAGATTATCGGCCTGAACACCGGCCGCCTGCAGGATCAGGCCATCAACGCCACCGCCGCCGATCATTTGCGCCAGACGGGAGTTCCCGACATTCCCCGCCGCGGAGTCGCCCAGAAGAATGGCCTTGTTCTGCCGCTCGGCCTCTGCCTGCGCGCCGCGAAGGATCTCTCCGTATACGGGATTTGCTGCGTCATGAACAACAAACGCAATCGTGCCGGACTTCGACGACCGCAGAGACTGTGCCGCGACGTTCGGCGCATAGTTCACTTCTTGCACGACCCTTAGAACGCTCTCCCGAGTCTCCTGGCTGACGCGGAGGGTCTCATCATTGTTGATGACTCGCGATACCAAGGCCGACGAAACACCAGCGCGTCGCGCGATCTCTGCCAGAGTAGCCATATCACACCCGTCACGCACCTTCGGTGCTGAAGGAAGTACCACGCCGTTGATATCACGTCGCTTTTTCCTGTCAACATTGCGGCGTCGGGCAGGACCATGACGGAGTCTGTTCCCCGCTGCAACTGAACGGGAGAGTTGATCAATGGCAACAGAAACCCTTACCGATGCCCGAATCAGGGCGCTCACGCCCCGCCGGTTCGCGCGTGACATCCGCGACGCGAAGCTGAAGGGCTTCGGCGTCCGAGTGCTGCCGTCGGGCCGCAAGCGGTATTTCGTACACTGTCAGCACGAGAGTCAGCGCGTCTGGCGGATCGTCGGCGGCGCAGACGAGATCGGCGCGGGCGAGGCGCGTTCGCGCGCCGCCGCGATGCTGGCGGAGATCCGGCAGGACGGCCCGATGCCGGTTGTACCGGAAGACACCGTCTTCGAGGCCGTCGCGGAGGCTGCCTTCCGTCGGCACGAGCGGCTCTGGAAGCCTCGCACGCTGAAGGTGAACCGCGGATATCTCCGCTGCCAGATCCTGCCCCGGTTCGCAGGCCGCCAGGTCGCGGAGATCACCCGGCAGGACGTCGTGCGGTGGTTCGCGTCGCTCGCGGCGACGCCGGTCGCGGCGGACCGGTCCATGCCGGTCCTGTCGGTGATCATGCGCGAGGCGGAGCGCATGGGCTTGCGGGAGGAGGGGTCCAACCCCTGCCACGGCATCCGCCGGTACCGGCGGAAGGGCCGGGAGCGGTTCCTGTCCGACGCGGAGATCCGCGCCCTTGCGCGCTGCCTCGACGCCCGCGAGGACGAACATCCCCTGGCCGTCGCTGTCGTCCGGCTGCTTCTGCTCACCGGCTGCCGCAAGTCGGAAATCCTCACGCTCCGCTGGGCGGACCGGCGCGAGGGCGCGCTGTTCCTGAGGGACAGCAAGACCGGACCCCGGACCGTCTGGCTTTCTCGCGTCGCGCAGGACGTGCTGGACGGCATCGACCGGAATTCGGTCTGGGTGTTTCCCTCCCGGAAAGGCGACGGGTCGCGCTCGACAGCCTGGCTGGATCACGTCTGGCGGAGCATGCGCACTGAGGCGAATCTCGGTGACGTGCGTCTCCATGATCTTCGCCACAACTATGCCTCCCACGCAGTCATGAACGGCGTGCCGGTGCCCGTTGTCTCCCGGCTTCTTGGTCATACGAGCGTGAGAATGACCCTGCGCTACATTCACATGGACGACCGCGAGGTCCGCGCGGCGGCGGAACGGATCGGGGAGGCGATGGCGAAACTCATGGCAGGCACAAGCGTCTGATGCGGCCGCCGGGATCGTGGCCGCACGGAGAGGTCCGGAACCGACATGTGAGGTGCCGGCACAAAACGCCGCCGAGCTGAAAAGGTTCGGCCGCCTCACGGCGCGGCGGCGGCAGATCTCCGCGAATTCCAGCCCGGCATGCTTGCGCCTTCGTGGCGGACCCCTATGTTGCCACACGGAAGGCATCATGCCGAATCCGACGAAACGGGTGGGAACCGGCAAGACCGAAGACGAAACGCGACCGGCTCCGGCAGCGTCCGGGAACCGTTGGAAGGCATGGCAGGGGAGGCACCGGATTGAGAGACAGGACCAAGAGCGTCTCCGGCACTGCCATCGAGCGCGGCAGCGGCAACGTCTTTGCCGATCTCGATCTTCCGGATGCCGACAGCCTCATCATCAAGGCCGAACTCGTGGCCCGCATCGATGCCATCATCCGCCGCCGCGGCATCACCCAGACCGAGGCCGGGCGGATGCTCGGCCTGTCCCGGCCCGACGTGTCGCGGCTGCTCAGGGGCGACTTCCACGAGTATTCCCTTGAGCGGCTGCTGCGTCTCCTTGCCAGGCTTGGCCGCGACATCGAGATCGTCATCCGTCGTCCGCGCTCCCCCTCCGGTGCCGGGACCCTGCGCATCGCCGCTGCAGAAGGCGAAGGTGCCTGAGGTCCGGCAACCGGCGGGCAGAGACAGTCTGCACAGCGCCCGCGGCAGGACGTGCGCCGCCCCTTCATGTCCATGTCGCAGGGATGCACGGTCCGCGACAGGCATGTTGTCTCTTGAACTGCCCTGGCGTGGATTTTCCGCGCCCTTTCGTTCGGATCGGAACGATTTTTCCCGCCTCGGCCTGACCTGACCGGGCGGGTTTCCGGGACGCCGTCATTTCCCGCTTTCGTGCCTGTGACGATGCGGCGCTTCACGTTCCGGATGCGGCCCTTGTCATGGAGCTTCACGCGCAGCCGACCGTATCCGGACCCGAAGCCGAGCGCGTCCGCGAGCTTCCCGTGAATTCGCTCAACTGCGCCCGCGAAAGACCGTGCCGGCGGGCAACCTCCGCCACCGTCGCCCCCTCCTCGACGGTTTCCTCGACAATCCTGGCCTTCACCTTCTGTTGGAGATGTGGAGCTTTCTCCCCGAAAGGCCGTCGGCAAGACTCGGTCATTTGGACCGGCCCTCTCGGACGTGGATCCGACGACACGCAAGCGCGCCCACGGAGCGTCAGCGACGACATTCCGGATGCCGGATGGATCGTTGCGACGTTCGCGGCGAGTTGCGGCCAAAAGTGATCGCAATTGTGGAGAGCAATGCAAAGTGCGGGCAGATGTCATTTCAAACCCCGCCACCTTCAAGTCCCAGCTTCAACTGCCCCACACTTTGCAGTGCTCTCCATGACCGGCGCAAACGACGTGAAGTCGCGAGGAGAGACCATGATGGAAATCGAGGCAGACATGAAGCGGTGCAAGGCGTCAATGCTACAACTCTTTCGACACGCAGGCCGTCAGGGACGTTTGCGCGTCCATCCTGGTGCCGGCGGCCGAACCTTATCCAGTGCGGGTGTGGTTTGATGGCCAGGAAAGGCACCATGCAAGGATATGCGCGCGTTTCCACGGGCGAACAGACGCTGGAATCGCAGCGTCGCGCGCTAAGGGCGGCGGGCTGCGTGACCGTGGCCGAGGAAACCGCCTCGGGCAGCGGCCCCTCTCGTCCGGTCCTGACCGCGCTTCTCGACCGCCTGAACGCCGGAGACACGCTCGTGGTCGTGCGCCTGGACCGCCTGGGCCGGTCCCTGCTGCATCTTCTCGAGACGATCAGCGGGCTCAACGAGCGCGGCGCGCATTTCCGTTCGCTGGGGGATCCGATCGACACTGCGTCGCCCCAGGGCCGCTTCACGCTGCAGATCCTGGGCGCGATGGCCGAATTTGAGCGTGCATTGATCCGCGAGCGAACGATGTCAGGGCTTGCCGCCGCCCGTGCCGAAGGCCGGACGGGCGGCAATCCGGGACTGGTGTTGGGCGACCGGGCAATGCTACTTCAGCTTCGTTTGGCGCGCAGCGACGCATTCCTGGACCGCCTCGGCCGCAGCGCCGGCGAATGAGTGCCGGATGTCCGCAGGCTGCGCCCCGACATGCCCTGGCAGGATGTCCTGTCAGTCGTCAATTCGCGCCTTCCGGAATCCCGACGCTGGACGTTGCAGCGCTTGGTGCGTGCCGCCAGGGCCTACGTCGCCGAGGGATTTCTGCCGGAGACCGTTCTGGAACGGGAGTCGGGGCGACGGAAGGACGACCGCCTGCCGGTACTGATTACCGCGATGCGTGCGGCACGTCCGGACGTCACCCTGCAGGAGATGTGCAGCATGCTCGAGGAGATGCGCGAGCCGACGCCCCGTGGACGTGCGACGTGGTACCCGTCCTCCGTCAAGGCGCTCCTTGATCGGGCGGAACGACTGGGGATTGCGCCTCCGGGTGAGTCGGCAACCTCTCTCGGCAGCAGCGATCAAGTCAGCACGCGCAGCGCGGCAGGCGGATGAATGCAAAGGCAGGGGTGGAAGCAGCCGAGCGGGAGCGTGGCGACCTGATGATTCGTTCAATTTGCGGGAAACAGCACGCCTTGGCAAAACTCCTCGACGGCGATGACAGCGTCGGCAGCCAGCATTTCGCGGGAGCAATAAAATGCCGGGGGTCAATGAGCAAACGTTGCGAATTCCGAACAACACGTCGGCGCTCGTCTGTCCAAACCGGATCTTGGAAGGAAGCTCATGTTGACACCCGCAACCAGTGAGTTGTCGTTTTCCGATGATCGTGAAGAATCGAGCATGGCGATTTCCGGGAGTACGACTTGACCCCCAAGTTTTTGGTGCTTCCCTGTCAGGCGGGGAGCGGCCTGGTCCTAGGATGGAAACGACTCGGTGACTATCTGATTGCGCAACAGCGGATGGTGGAAGCGGACTTGGCCGGGGTCATGGAAAATCGTCGAGGGCTCAGTGCTTTGTGGGCGCAATTCCGTGTTCCGGACAGGGTGATTTGAAACCGGAAAGAAGAGACTGGCTTGACAGACTCCAGCTGCGCAGACCTTTGATCCTGACCAATTCGCGTGCATCGGTCTTGCAGGTTGTGCCCAGCCGTCACCACGCAATCCGCAATGCCGCCATCGCATCAAATCCTGCAGGCGCCGGAACAGCGGCACACAGCGTCGGCGCATCGCCGGTCCTGTCGGCGAGAAGCCCAATGGAGCGTCGCAGAAGGTCGCCATCGTGCAATGGGTGGGAACGAGCGGTTTCAATCTCAATGACGTGATCCAAAGAATGCATGGCAAGAGCAAGAGCATTGTCATGCAAATGGTCACCGCTTCCTCGCGATTCGCAATTGACTTGCTGATCGCGCATTCCTCCGGAATCTGCGAGGGACCCCAAATCCTTCGTCAATCGCGATTCAATGTAGACTTCAGCGCAACTGAAAGTGGGTATTGTGCTGCCGTGCACAACGTTTTACCATCTGGTCAAAAGATGACGGGGGATGCGGCATGATCGACCTGCTGCTAAGTGCAGCGAATTTGCCAGATGGGCGCGGACCGATCGACATCGCCATCAAGGACGGACGCATCGTTGGAATGTCCCCGGGGATCGAAGCCGACGCGACAACCGTGATCGACGCGACCGAACGTCTGGTCGCACCGCCCTTTGTCGATCCGCACTTCCACATGGACGCGACGCTAAGCATTGGGCAGCCGCGTCTCAACGTGTCAGGAACGCTCTTGGAGGGGATTTCTCTGTGGGGCGAGTTGAAGCCGCTCCTGACACCCGAGGCCGTTATCGATCGGGCCTTGCGGTACTGTGATCTGGCCGTTGCACAAGGGCTTCTTTCGATCCGCAGCCACGTGGACGTGTCGACGACGCCGCTGGTCGGTGTCGAGGCGTTGCTGGAGGTCAAGAGGCGTGTCGCGCCCTATGTCGACCTGCAACTGGTCGCTTTCCCCCAGGACGGGCTCTATCGTGCCGCCGGCGCGGAGGAAAACTTGGTCCGCGCGCTTGACATGGGCGTCGACGTTGTCGGCGGCATCCCGCATTTTGAACGTACCATGGAGGATGGGGCGCGATCGGTGAAACGGCTCTGTCAGATCGCGGCCGACAGGGATCTTCCCGTCGACCTGCATTGTGACGAAAGCGATGATCCCATGTCGCGTCATGTCGAGACGCTGGCGGCAGAGACCACGCGGCTGGGCCTCGGTGGCCGCGTGGTGGCGAGTCACGTCACCGCAATGCACTCATACGACAACTACTACGCTACGAAGCTGATCCCGCTGATCGCCGAATCCGGCATGCACGTGATTTCAAACCCGCTTATCAACATCTCGTTGCAAGGGCGGTCGGACACCTATCCGAAGCGGCGTGGCCTGACCCGCGTGCCGGAGCTCATTGCAGCGGGCGTCAACGTGGCGTTCGGGCAGGATTGCACCATGGACCCGTGGTATTCGCTTGGTTCCGCCGACATGCTGGAAGTCGCACACATGGGCATTCACGCCGTGCCAATGACGTCTCGGGCGGCGATGGCCTGGGCCTTCGACAGCGTGACGCTGGGGGGTGCGGCGGCCATGGGCTTGCCGGATCCGACCCTGCGGGAGGGCGGCCCGGCCAGCATGGTGGTGCTTCAGGCCCGTGACCAGATCGAAGCCATCCGACTGCGCGCCACCCGCCTTGCGGTGATCCGCGAAGGCCGGGTGCTGTCGCAAACGCCGCCGCGCCGCGCCGAAATGTCGCTCGAAGGTCGGCCCGGCACTCTGGATCCGGCGGACTACGCGCCGCTCGAAAGTGAAACAAGCCAGCCAACTCAACAGGAAAGGACATAACCATGACCCTCAAGTCCACCCGCCGCACCTTGATGACGGGGGCAGCCGCCACGCTGGCGCTGCCCGCCTTTCTCCGCCGCGCGAACGCACAGGCCGCAATTCGCGTTGCCGGCGTGCACGCCAGCCCGGTCGAAAACGCCTGGAACAGCCGCGTTCACCTTGCCATGCAGGAAGCCGCCAACGCGAGCCTGATCGAGTACGAGTTCTCCGAAAGTGTCGCGGCGACCGACTATCCGCGCGCCATGCGCGAATACGCGGAAGCGGGGATGCAGCTCATCTGGGGCGAGTCCTACGCGGTCGAGCGCGAGGCCCGTGAAGTGGCGGCCGACTATGCCGGGACGGCGTTCCTCATGGGATCGTCCGGCGGGCCGCAGGGCGACAATTTTGGCGTGTTCGGCACCCGCAACCACGAGGCCGCCTATCTCGCCGGCATGCTCGCCGGGACCATGTCCGAGAGCAACGTCTACGGCTCTGTCGGCGGCTATCCGATCCCGGAGGTGAACCTGTTAATCAACGCCTTCCGAATGGGGGTCAGCGAGGTGAACCCAGACGCCACCTTCCTCAACGGCTTCATCGGCGCCTGGTTCGACCCGGCACGCGCGCAGGAAGCCGCGATTGCCCAGATCGATGCCGGTGCCGACATCCTCTTCGGCGAGCGGATCGGCACGGCGGACGGAGCGCAGGCGCGCGGCGTGAAGGCCATCGGAAGCCTGATCGACTACACTCCGCGCTATCCAGATACGGTCTTCGCCAACGCGATCTGGAACTACGGGCCAACCATCGCGGCTGTCGTGGCCGACGTTCAGGCGGGCAATCCGGTGGGGCGCGACTACACCGAGTATTCCTTCATGGCGCATGGCGGCAACGAGCTTGTCTACGTGCCCGATATGGTGCCGGCAGACGCCATTCCGGACATGGAAGCCAGGCGGGCGATGATCGAGGCGGGCGATTTCGAGGTTCCGATCGATCCTGCCGAACCTGCCTGAGAAGTTTCGGGCGCGTGGCGGACGCAACGGCGCTTGCAGAGGCGATTGCTGCGGGCGCAGTCAGCCCGCAGGCGGTCGTGGACGCCACATATGATGCGGCCAGTGCGCGCGAGGATCTCGGTGCAGTCGTCGCCATGCTCCCCAGATGCGAGGCCGTGCGCGTGGCGGAGGAGGGTGCGACCACGGGTGGCTCCTTCGCCGGCGTCCCAATGCTGGCCAAGGACCTTGGCGCCTCGGTCGCCGGTCTGCGGCAGGGCTTGGGGTCTGAGGCGCTGCGCCGACGACTGCCAGCAACGGATCGAGAAACCGAGGGTCGCCTGACATGCGCGTTTCGGGCCGGTGGCTTGGCGCCCGTAGGTCTTTCGACCGTCCCGGAATTTGGCTATGCGCTTAGTGCCGAACCGCCGGGAGGGCCCATTGCGCGGAATCCGTTCGATACCGGTCGAACGCCCGGCGGTTCGTCAGGCGGGGCCGCAGCTGCGGTAGCGGGCGGGATCGTTTCCATTGCCCACGCCACTGACGCGGCGGGCTCCATCCGCGTGCCCGCCGCGGCATGCGGGCTCTGGGGGCTGAAACCCTCGCGCGGGGCAGTGGTGGCCGGACCGAGCTTCGGAAACCACCTGATGGGCATCGCGTCCGAAGGAGTCCTGGCCCGGTCGCTTCGGGACGTGGCGACGGCTTACGAGCTGACACGCTTGACAGCCGCCGAGGCCCGACTGCCGGAAGCGCCCGTGATCGGGCTGGCGATCCCGTCGGTGTGCGGACCGAACGAGGCCGACGCAGCCTTGCGCGTTGCGGGCCATCTGGCTGATGCGGGATGCAGGATCGTGGACATGAAGGTGCCGGAGACGTTGGGTCAGGAGGTCCACAGCCTGATCGGAGAGATTCTCGCCGTAGCGCTCGCCGCCGTCCTGGATTCGCTTGCTGTTCCCGACGCGGAGATCAGCCCTCTGGCCGCCGCGAGCCGGGCGCGGGGTTGCGCGATGTCAGGAACAGAGGTCTTTGCGATGACCAACCGGCTGGCGGAACTGTCGGATGCCACCCACGCCGCGCTTCTGTCGCGATGTGACGCGGCGCTGATGCCCGTCCTGTCCGGTCCTCCGCCCAAGACCGGGCACTTTCCCACCGACCATGCCGACCTCGACAGGCACTTGGAACGGATGGAGGCCATGGCGCCCTGCGCGGCGCTCGCCAATCTGGCAGGCCTTCCGGCGCTGGCCATCCCGGCGGCCGTGTCGGGCGGCCTCCCGCGCGGCGTGCACATCATGGGCCCGCCGCAGTCCGACCGCGCACTCCTGGCGCTTGCCTTGCGGATCGTCCCGGCGCTGCCGCAGATCTCCTATCCATTTCCCGTCGCGGGGATGCCGGAATGAGCACGGTTCTGCGCCTCGCAAGCATCACAAAGAGCTTCGGCAGCGTGACCGCAAATGACCACGTGACGCTCGAGCTGAAAGAGGGCGAGATTCTCGCGCTTCTGGGCGAAAACGGTGCGGGCAAGACAACGTTGATGAACATCCTTTTTGGCCACTACGCTGCCGACGAGGGCACGGTGAAGGTCTTTGGGAAGACGCTGCCGTCGGGTCGCCCCCGCGCTGCCATAAGGGCTGGCGTCGGCATGGTGCACCAGCACTTCACGCTCGCGGGCAACCTGAGCGTCCTGGACAACGTCATGCTGGGATCGGAACCGCTGTTACGCGTCCGGAGCCGTCGCGCGGAGGGTCGCGCCCGGCTGCTTGCACTGTCGGAGCGATTTGGCCTGTCGGTCGACCCCGATGCCCGCGTGTCCGGTCTGTCGGTCGGAGAACGCCAGCGTGTCGAAATCCTCAAGGCGCTCTACCGCGACGCGCGAATCCTGATCCTGGACGAGCCCACCGCCGTTCTTGCCCGACCCGAGGCGCTGTGCCTGTTCGACACCTTGCAAAGCATGACCCGACAGGGCCTTTCGATCATTTTCATCAGTCACAAGCTGAACGAAGTCATGGCCGCCGCCGACCGGATCGCAGTCCTGCGGGGAGGCCGGAAGGTGGCCGAACGCACGAATGCCGAGACCTCGCCCGAGGAACTGGCCGAACTCATGGTCGGATCCCGAGTGACGCGACCCAAGCGGGAAGCTCACGCGATTGGTGCACCGCGGCTGGTGGCCGAGGACGTGACGGTTCATCTCGACAGCAAGCCTGCGCTGAAAGGCGTGTCCTTCACGGCGCACGCCGGCGAGATCCTCGGCATTGTCGGCGTTTCCGGCAACGGGCAGGTGGCGCTTGGGTCCCTGCTTTCGGGTGTCGCGGCACCAGAGACCGGCCGACTAACGCTGGAGGGGCGCGAGATCGGCGGGCTGGGGCCGCGCGCCCTAATCGCGGAGGGGGTCGGTCGCATCCCGGAGGACCGCCATGCCGAGGGGATAGTGGGAGAGTTGCCGGTCTGGGAAAACGGCGTTCTGGAACGTCTGGCCACACCTCGGTTTGCCCGCTACGGCTTCGTTCGGCGCGGTGCGGCGCGGGGCCATGCGGCGGGTCTCATCAAGCGGTTCGACGTTCGCGGCGCCACGCCCGAGATGCGTATCCGTCTGCTCTCGGGCGGGAACATACAAAAGCTGATCCTCGGCCGCGTGCTGGCGGCCGCGCCGAAGGTCATCATCGCCAACCAGCCCACGCGCGGCCTGGATGAGGGTGCCATCGCCGCTGTGCATGCCGAACTCCTGCGCGCGCGGGAGGCGGGCGCGGCGACAATCCTCATCTCGGAGGACCTTGAAGAAGCCTTGAGTCTGTCCGACCGGTTGCAGGCCATCGTCGGGGGACGCCTGTCGCAACCGGTGGCAGCAGGGGAGGCCGACTCCCGCCGCCTCGGCCTGATGATGGCCGGTGTCTGGGAAGAGCTGGGCAATGCGGTTTGAACGACGCGCAAGGGTGCCGTGGTCATTGGCGGTCGCCGCGCCGTTCGCCGCCATCGCAGCGGCCCTGGCCTTGTCTGCCGTGCTTATCCTTGCAGCCGGGGTGAACCCGCTTTTGGCCTACGTCGAGATGCTGCGCGGCGCGCTGGGTTCCCGTCTCGCGGTCACGGAGATGCTGACCCGCGCTGTGCCTCTTGTGCTGACCGGGCTGGCCGTCGCGGTCGCCTTCCGTGCGCGTCTCTGGAACATCGGGGGGGAAGGTCAGTTCTACCTCGGTGCACTGGCCGTGGCCTGGGTGGGCCATGACCTGATCTCGGGTCTACCTCCGGCAGCAGGGATCGCCGTCCTTACGTTCGTCGGCATGATGGCAGGTGCGCTCCTGCTGAGCGGACCTGCCTACTTGCGGTTGCGGTTCGGCGTGGACGAAGTGGTCACGACGCTTCTGATGAACTTCGTCGTGATCCTGTTTGTGGGCTTGATGATCGAGGGGCCGCTGCGCGACCCGCTGGCATTCGGCTGGCCGCAATCGGTGCCGGTGGACGGAGCCTATCACCTGCCGGACCTGATCCCGAACACGCGGCTCCATATAGGTCTCCTGATTGCCTTGGCCGCGGCAGGCATCGTCTGGCTGATTGTCGCGCGAACCGTCTTCGGGACGGAGGCGCGGGCGGCGGGCTTCAACGCGCGCGCGGCGGAATTCGCAGGTGTGTCCCTGCCACGAACGATCATCGGCGTGGCCCTTCTGTCAGGCGGCTTGGCAGGGCTGGCCGGAGGCATCGAGGTCATGGGCGTGACGCGCGGCGTGACAACCACCATGTCACCCGGCTTCGGCTACGCGGGCATTGTCGTGGCAATGCTGGCCGCGTTGCATCCGGCTGGAGTTGTTGCCGCTGCCGTCTTTGTGGCCACGATCTTCGTTGGGGCGGATGCGATGAGTCGGGCCACAGGCGTGCCGTCCTTTATCGCCGACGTCATCGTGGCGCTGGCGCTCTTGACGATGCTGGTCGCGCTCCTCTTCAGCAGCTACAGGATCCGCCGATGATCGAATCGCTCGACCTTCTGTTCAGTGCGAGCCTTTGGGCGGCGGTTCTTCGTATCGCAACTCCGCTAATTTTCGGAGTGCTGGGCGCTCTCTTGTGTGAGCGGGCAGGTGTCCTGAACCTCGGGATCGAGGGGATCATGACCATGGGCGCGATGATCGGCTGGCTCTCGGTCTTTCTCGGTGCTGATCTGTGGACAGGACTTCTGGTTGCAGCGGCGGCGGGGGCACTCATCGGGCTGTTGCATGCGCTCCTGACGGTGCCATTGGGCTTGTCGCAGCACGTGTCTGGTTTGGGCATTACGCTCTTTGCTGCGGCGCTGGCCTATTACCTTTACCGTCTGATCGTGACCGTAGGAGAATCCCCTCCAACGATCGAACCCTTCCGTCCGCTCGATATCCCGATCCTATCGGATGTCCCGTTCCTGGGACCCGTCCTCTTCGCGCAGACTGCGCCCACCTACCTTGCGCTCATATCCGTGGCGATCATCGCATACGTGCTGGCCCGAACGCCGCTTGGCCTTGCGATCCGGATGACAGGGGAGAACCCCCACACGGTGGAGTCGCAGGGGCTTGATCCGACGCTCATCCGCATCGGTTGCGTCATGGCGGGTTCCGCGCTCATGGCGTTGGGCGGCGCGTTCCTGACAACCGCGGCTTTCAACAGTTTCTTCCCGGAGATGGTACAGGGGCGAGGCTGGATCTGCATCGCCCTCGTGGTCTTCTCATCCTGGCGGCCGGGCAAGGCGCTTCTGGGCGCACTGCTCTTCGCGTTTCTTGACGCCTACCAATTGCGCCTGCAAGCTGTCGTGGAAGGCGTGCCCTACCAGCTGTTCCTCATGGCGCCCTATCTCCTTTCCATCGTCGCACTGATCTTGGTGGCCCGCCGTGCTCGGGTGCCGGAGGCGTTGATGACCCCCTATCGAAGGGGAGAGCGCTAGTCTTCGGTTGGATTGGTTGATTCTTGTCATGCACGAGACTGGCCGCAAAGCTGCGCCTGCCAACTGCTTCGCTCCGGCGGCACTCTCCAAAATGCCGGGGCAGGGGAGTTGCATCTCGAGCGCAGCTTCTATGGCCGATTGAACAGGCAAGCCACATGACCAGGGCGTCACCAAGCTTGCTGCAAGATAGGCCCCATCGGATAGTTTCGGGTCTGTTCCGGATGAGTGCAAAAAAGTACGTTAACCCGACTTCCGCAACTCGCGGGTCTTGAGGTCCGTAACCCATTGATATTTCTGAATCCGACCCCCAAAGGTCGGCACTACACAACGCGGCCATCGAATCGGTCGCCACCCGCGACACGGACAGGGAGTTCGCGCCCTTCGTCAGGCGGGTCCTGCGCGAGATCGAGCGGCGCGGGTTCCTCGACGCCTGGCGCCGCCGGCACCCACAGAATCGTCTTGCATGGTCGGCTCCTTCCGTGTGCAAGCTTCCTGTCAAATGTTGATATGTTCCGGTAATCCGGTAGAGAACATATATTGCTCATAATCTTGCTCATTCCCCGTTCCTCAATCCTGACGGGACTTCAGCTGGTACAGGATCTTCCTGCATTTGTTCCACGATTGCAACTTTCGGGGGCGCTAATTTCTCATATTACCTATGTGCAATGCCCATAAAGTACTCTTGCATTCCTCCTCAACCCGCTGTAATCACGTCTAAATAGTCAGGAAGAATCGACTCTACGCAACTCGGCTCACGCTCTCCGTCATAAGGTAGAGGAGTGCACACCCGTCCCCACGCATTGCGCCGCCTTTCGAACGCCGCAAGAAGTCAGACATGCACGATTCCGTGCTACAAAAGCGGGGTGGCTAAAAATTACCCAAATCAGTGGGCAATGCCCCGCCACAAACCAACGCAAATTCAGTCGCCGCCGACCGTACCAGCTATAAGCACAGCATGCCAATCAGCGCCTTTTGCCTGTTTTTGCGCAGAAAACACGCACCGCGCCCGGAATCGTTCAAACCGCCTATTACTAAGCCGAACTCCTAGCCAATATAGGCGCACCATTTCCGGAAAGTGAAGCGTTTTCGGTGTCTTGCCCGGCATTTGCCTTGCATTTTGGTCAAGAAATTTGACCATGCAATCTGCGGCACCCTGGAGCGTGCAGGAGTTCCGGTTTCCGTCACTTGTGCATTTTCATCGCGATTTGTGGATAACGGCATGGACGCCGCCGTCTGTATCGTTGGCGCGATCCATCCCTTCGCATAGTCGAATTCGGTCAATGTCAGGAAAATCGGCGATGTCCCGATCATCACGGGCCCGCCTGAAACAAGACTCAATCTCATGATCGAGCTGATGACTGGTGCGCATTCCGACCGCCGCCGCATACAGGTCGCAGCGCAGACGCAGGAGATCGGCAGTTTCATGTTGCCGAATGGGTTTGGCGTATTCATTCTCTCGGAACCTCTGCCCCGCAAATTCGTGGATTCCCTGGCATTCAAGTCAAACAGATGCTCCCACACCGATCCTCGGAGATTGGCATCCGCACGTCCAACCTGCGCCCGCTTCCGCGCATCGTGAAAGTCTTTCACGACGAGCTTCAATCTGTTGGCAACGGTTGAACATTGCGGTGCTTGCCAATGATGCCGATCAAAGTGGACGGGCTCGAAATTCGCTCTGCCAAGCGCGTCAAGGACGTGCTTGGTAAATCGCTTTACTAGCAATAAAACATGTGCTTTGTCTGGCCAGGCCGGGCTCGGGACCACTGACTTCTTCAACGAAACATCGGATGGGATGGGAAACCGAACCGCAGACAGAACGCCAATTTCAAAGACTTTCCGCAGAACACTGACATGCCCCATATCCTGAAAGTAATCGCCTGGGACGATCCGCGTTGCACCGATCCGCTTGAGGCGGCCGCGGTGGAATGGGAGGCTAGAACGAGTAGGAAAATCGAGATTTCCCGCCGTCCGCTGACGGCGTTCAATGACCAGCCCCTGCGCGAGTTGTCCCCCGCTTGCGACGTGATGATCATCGACTTTCCACACGTCTCCCAGGCCATGCAGGAAGAGGCGATCATACCAATTGAAGAGATCGTTGATGATGAAATCACACGATCTATTTCCGCCAACGCTATCGGTCCCGCGCAGGCGTCTTTCCTTGTGGACGGCGTGAATTCGGCCTTTTGCAGCGACGCTGCGTGCCATGTGGCGGCCCACCGGCCCGCGACGTTGTCCGGCTACTGTGTGTCCGCTCCCGAAACCTGGGACGAGGTCATGTCGCTGGCAGAAAGTTTCCCGGGCTCGGTGGCTCTGGCCCTTTATCCGACCGACGCAATTGTTTCGCTTATGAGCATCGCCGCCGGCAAGGGCGCTGTCCCCGATGGCGGCAAGAGGTTCTTCTCCGATCCCGATGCGGCGAAACATTCGATAGACCTTCTTGTCAGGCTCGCGCGAGTTGTTGAGGATTATTGCTGGCAATATACCCCGCAAGCCCTCTTCAAAGCAGCGCAGACCACTCCAGAGATCGCATACATTCCCCTGACCTTCGGCTATGCCAGATGCACGCGCCCGGAGGAGGGCGGATGGCGGTTCACCGCACCGCCGGCGGGTTGCGGCAGCACGCTTGGCGGGGCCGGCATGGCCGTGTCTTCGCAGTCAAATCTGACTGAGTTCGCTGCGGAATTTGTCAGTTGGTATTGCGGTGAAGAGGGTCAGGTTCTTGCCGGAAAAGCATGGGGGCAGCCTTCGGGTCTGTCGGCCTGGCACAACCCCGAAATCGACGAGATGACGTCCGGATTCTATTCCGGGACACGAGAGACGCAGACCAACGCCTGGGTCCGCCCGCATACTAACTGGTGGCCAACGGTTCAGGAGAAAGTAGGCGAACTCCTGGTGCGACTGATGCTGGCCAATGAGCGCACGGAAAAAATCCTGTCCGAGATTGAGGCCCTGTACCAGGCACTGCGAAGCAAGCTGTAGGCAACACAGATCACGGTGGTTCAAGTGCAGTTGCCTGGCGGTAGGCCGTACTGTCGTCGGCGTGCCACACCACACTCCAGACATTCCGTCCGTTTGTACATCCGCAGAATGTCGAAAGGAGAGGCCGCGAAATCCGCGACGATCAGGTCGCGCGATTTCTTCTTGTCCAGAATCCTACGCGAGGTCGTCAGCCATCACCGCGTCCCACAAGCCCCGACTTAGAGCGTTCGTAGACGGTCACGTCATGCCCGGCGCGCCCAGCAGGGTGCCGGCCATGCATCCCGGAAGCGACCTTCCGATGATCGCTGCCGTCATTGTGCGTCTTTCGTCGGGGCTTCCGGAAAAAAGACCATGTCGCCCTTCGTGTTGATCGGCGGGACCGGCCATTGATTGCCGCGGGTGAGGCCGAGGCCTCGATTGGGGCCTGGGAGAAAGGTGCGGCCGGGTTCGCCCCTAGGCGTGTCGCCATCCCACCACCTTTCGTCCGAGCCGTAGGATTCGGACCGCAGGAGCCCGATCAGGCGCTGAACCGTGTCGGCATGGTCCGGGTCTGCCCCGAGATCGAACATCTCTCGCGGGTCGTTCTCCAAATCGAACAGCTGGACGTGGTTGCCGCACGGATACCAGATCAGCTTATGGCGCCGGTCGCGGATCATGCGCGAACTGTGGTTCTCTTCGCCAAATTCGCCATAGATATGGTCGCGCGGTGCTTCGCTCACCATCGAACGCCCATCGACATGGCTCGGCGACTCTATCCCGGCGAGCCCCAAAAGCGTCGGCATGATGTCCTGAAGTCCGGTCACGCGGTCATCGACCGAACCGAAGGGCAATCGGCCGTCGCCGGCTTCACCCATAAGGATCATCGGCACATTGGAAGAGCCTTCATAAAAGGTCTGCTTCGCCCACAATCCGTGATTGCCCAGCATGTCGCCGTGATCCGAGGTGAACATGATGATCGTCTCATCAAGTATGCCTTCCTCGCGGATCGTTCCGATCAGCGCGCCGATCTGCTGGTCGATCTGGGTGCAAAGTGCATAGAAGGCACGCCGTGCCCACCGGACCTCGCGTTCGGAATAGACGTTGCGCGCCTGCACGCCTTGCAGGTTGAATGGCAGATTGGCAGTCGACCAATCGCCTGCAAAGGGCATGTCGATCTCTACGTCTTCGTAATGGTCGAGGAACCGCTGCGGCGGCACCAACGGCGGATGCGGATGTCGGTAGCCGAGATACCAGAACGATGGTCGGCTGGGATCGCGGCGGCGCACATAGCGCGCCATCGTGTCGGTGGCCCAGTTGGTGGCATGGAGCCGCTCCGGCAGGTGCCAGGCGGTCGCGTGATAGGCATTGTTCGACATGCCGTGCCCAAACTGTTGGCCGACATGGCCCTGATCGCCCAGAAAAATCTCGTAGTCATCGGTCACGCCGTAAAGCGTGCGTCCTTCGTCATCCAGTTGGACATCGTCGAACCCGATCCGGTCCCGCTGAGGATAGGTGTGGGTCTTGCCCACCGCAAAGGCCTGATACCCCGCGTCACGAAAGCACTGAGCGAGCGTCGGCAAATGCGGCTCCATCGGGCGATTGGGTTGGAAGGTCCGGTCCCCGTGCTGGCGGGGGGTGCACCCCGTCATCAGGGTGCGCCTTGCGGGCAAGCAAACGGGCGTCTCGGAGTAGCAATTGGAGAACCGCACGCCGTTCCCGCACAACTGATCGAGCACCGGTGTATGGATGGCGGGATGACCCGCCGCCCCAAGCAGGGCCGCCGGCCAATGATCAGTGACGATCAGGAGGACATTGGGCGGTGTCTCAGCCATTTCTCTTCCCCGACTTTCGCGATCCGATGATCGGTGCTGCAATGAATGCAACCGTAAGGCCAAGCACCACAAGCGCGATCGGATCAGAAATGAACTCAACGAAGTCGCCCTGCGCGCTGATCATGCCCTGACGGAGCTTGCCTTCAAAAGTGGTTCCAAGCGCCATGCCGATCACGATCGGTGCCACCGGGTACTTGGCGAACCGCAGGATGACTCCGACAACCCCGGCAGCTGCACAGATGATCACGTCAATCGGGTTTCCACGAACAACGAAGGCGCCGACAAAGGAAAACAGCATGATGAACGCCATCAAGATCGGTTCAGGCATCGCAAGGATCTTTGCAAATATGCGAGAGCCAAGCGCGCCAAGTCCGAACATGATGAAGTTGGCGATCAGGATCAGCAGGAAAGCACCCGTCAGGATGTGGGGGTTGTTCTGCGCCAGGTCGAAACCGGGGGTGAGGCCCTGGATCGTCAATACCCCCAACAGCACCACTGTCCCGCCGTCACCTGGAATCCCAAGAGCCAATGTCGGGATAAGTGCCCCGCCCGTAACGGCGTTGTTCGCGGTCTCGGACGCGACGAGGCCATCGGGCTCGCCCTTGCCGAAGTTTTCCCTCCGCGGCGAAGTGCGCCGCAGGTCGGAGTAGCTGACGAATGTTGCAGCCGTTGCGCCTGTGCCTGGCAAGATGCCGATGAACGTTCCGATAACCGAGGCACGAAAGAACTGCGGTATGCGCAGCGTGATTTCCCCCAATGCGGGCATGCGGAAGCCGACGTTGGATACATCCGGCGGCTTTGCGGCAAAGTAATGCCCTGCGCGGTGAAAAACTTCTGCAAGCGCGAAAATTCCGATGAGCACAGGGATCAAGGACAGCCCGCCCATCAACGCCGGTTGCCCAAAATCGAAACGGGTATAGCCCGTCAGATCGTCGGTTCCGATCGTGGTCAGCCAAAGGCCGATTACACCAGCCAACAGGCCCTTGATCGTGCTGCCGGCAGAAACCCACGCGATGCATGTCAGCGCGAATACGATGATCGCGAATATCGCCGCCGGTCCGAATGCGACTGACACCCTTGCCAGCAGGGGTGCTGCGACAATCAGGACCACCAATGAAAACACGCCGCCGACAAGCGACGAAAACGTGGCCCAGCCAATGGCAAGATCGGCTTTCCCCGCCCTCGCCATGGGATACCCGTCCAGCACCGTGGCGGCAGATTGCGGCGTGCCCGGGGTGTTGATCAAAATCGCCGATATGGAACCGCCATAGACCGATGTCACATAGATCCCCAGAAACAAGGCAATCGAGGCCTCGGTCGACATCCCGAAGGTAAAGGGAAGCGCCACGATAAGTGCTGCAACGGTTCCGATCCCGGGCAAGGCTCCGGCGATTGTGCCCCAGACAGAGCCGATGATCAGCGCGATCAGAACGCCCACGCTGGCAAAAAGGGCTATGGCTTGGACAACCTGATCCATCATCCCGCTTAGATCTGGTGGAACCAGGGCGACCGCGGCAGCAGCAGTTCAAACCCGAACGTGAACAGTGCCCAAATAGCCAAAGGCGCCAGCACGGAAAGCACGAGCAGCGGAATGGGCTTTCGGTATTGGAAGGTCCAGCAAAAGGCTGCAAAGCCCGGAACCGTCGCAAAGACGAAACCGATCTTCGTGATCGCAAATCCAGTTGCGCACACGATGACGACAAGCGTGATCATCTGGGTCAGCTTGACTTCAGATTCTTCGGGCGCGGCCGATCGAATGGCATGGATCAAGGTCACGCCCGAAAGCACGATCCAAATTGCCAGGAAAATGCGCGGCGCAAAGGCCGGCCCGACATCCCCGCCGAATGTCGGAACGTCAAATGCATCGCCGAACGTCATGGCGAAGAGCGCGATGCCGGCTACGAGCAATACGCCGGATACCGAAATGTCCAGTATGCGTGTCACGGTTCTTTGCTGGAAACGTGCTCCGGCCGACCCCAGCCAGCCGGAGCCTGAAGCCTTACTTCACCAGACCGGCGTCTTCGAGCAGCTTGCCGTTCAACTCGAACGCTGTCCGGAAGAACGGGCCGAACTCCTCGGTGCCCATGTAACGGACCAAGCGGTTTGCACCGGCCATGTTTTCCTTGAAACTGTCGGTTTCAACGGCCTTGGCGCAAGCCTCTGACAAGGTGTTGACCACATCTTCGGGTGTTCCAGCCTGCGTGAAGAAACCGAACCAGACCGACACCTGCGTGTCGTATCCAAGCTCTGCCAATGTCGGTACGTCTGGATGCTGATCTGACCGCTGGTCTGACAGGATTGCCAGCGCCCGCCAGCCGAATTTTGTGCCGAAGTCAGCGAACCAGGCCGTTGCGTCGGCGCGTCCGCCGTTGATCTCGGTCGCGATGTCGCCACCGCCCTTGGTCGGGATGTACTGGGTCGTGACGCCGAGCTTGTTGTCCAGCGTCAATTGCGCCACATGCGCCATCGAGCCCGGACCCGCGCCTGCGAACTTCAGGCCATCGCCATTGGCCATCGCGATGTAGTCGTCGACGGTCTTGATCGCACTGTCTTCGGCGACGACCAGATAGAACGGACCCTGGCTGACCATGCAAATTGGAGTCCAGCTGTCCGCGTTGTAGCTCGTGCGCTTCAGATGCGGCTGCGTCGTGGTAGTTCCCACGGGCAGGAATCCCAGATTGTAGCCGTTGGCCTCTGCCTGGCTCAACTGGGTTGCGCCGACCGTGCCGCCAGCGCCTTCCACATTGCTGACAACGATGTTCTGGCCGAGGATTCCTTCCAACTCGGCCGCGAAAAAGCGGGCGGGAACATCGGTTCCGCCGCCAGCGCCGAACGGCACCAGCATGTTTATCGTGCGTTCCGGATACTCGGCGAACGCAGCGGACGCGGTCAGGACCAAGCCAGCGACAAGCCCTGCTGACATGACATTTCGCTTCATCATTCGTTCCTCCTTGAATGCTGGTTCAAATGATACGGAGCAGAGCGAGACGGCCTAAGTGATAAGTTTATGGCCGTTAACAATTGAGTAAACTATACTGACCGAATGACGACCCGCACCACATTGAAAGACGTCGCGCGCGTGGCTGGTGTTTCACAAATGACGGTTTCCCGTGTGGTGCGAGGCGACACGGTTGTTTCGCTTCGGACCAGGGAGCACGTGGAACGCGTCATAGAAAGCATGGGCTACGTGCCCAACAAGCTTGCCGGATCGTTGGCTCGGACCTATTCCAACCAGGTTGCGGTACTGATCCCTTCCCTGGTCAATAACGTCTTTGCGTCCGTACTCGCGGGCATCACAGAAGAGCTTGAAATGGGCGGATACAATCCGGTTGTCGGAGTTACCGAATACGATCTTCGAAAGGAAGAAGCCCTTCTGATTTCGATGATGTCTTGGCGACCGGCCGCAGTCATCCTGGCCAATCTCGTTCACACCGACCGAACGCGTTCAATCTTGGAGAACACGCCCGTACCCGTGGTCGAAATCATGGATATCAGCGGCGACCCGATCGACCTGGGTGTCGGCCTGGATCACGAGGCCGCGGCGACCGCACTTGCTGACTACTTGATGGAGCGCGGCTACCGGAGATTTGGATATCTCGGCTGGCAGACGAACGACTTTGTTGCTGCGGCCCGGTTCAAAGCGTTTCGAGCGCGATTGGAAACGCGCGGGTACGGGCTTGTCGCACCCGATGTCTATGATGCGCCTCCGGATATGCCAGCAGGAAAATGGGGACTGGAAATGCTGCTGTCCGTTGCGCCGGAGACCGAGGCAGTGGCCTATTCGAACGATACGGCAGCAATGGGCGGCATGAACTTGTGCCTCGAGTTGGGCATGCGCATCCCGGAAGATCTGGCAATTGCAGGATTCAGTGGCTTGCGGATGGCGGAATGTCTGCCACAGCCACTCACGACGATAAGGACGCGGCGCCGTGACATTGGAAGGACCGCGGCACGAAACGTCTTGAAACGCCTTTCAGACACGCCGGTGCAGCGAAAGGTGGATTTTGGGTTCGAACTCATCAAGGGGCAGAGCGCCTAGATTTCCTGCGGCGAAGCGACCCTTTTGGGCTTGCAGCGGCTTCGCGACCTCCTCTGACGTATGCCACCCGCCAGCATTCCCCGCTGCGAGCGCAAGCCCCAACTGAAGGTGCAACGCAGGCGCGAATTCCAGCCTTCGTGGCCAGCAAGGTCTCGGGAACCGACACGATCCTTGCTGCAGGCCGCATTCGCAGACAAAGTGGATCACTACTATCGATCCGTTTCCGGACTTCGGCGATGGAGAGCCCGTTCGCTGCCGACCGCACGCGATGCAATGCAGTCCATGGTTGCGGCAATGCTGGCCAGCCTTAGACCTGCTGCCAGCCTTCCAAGCGCGTCCTGACCTCTTCCAAGGCGAACGCGGACACTTCATCCACGTCCATATCGGACGTGTCCAGGATCACGGCGTCCGAAGCAGCCTTCATCGGCGCGTCACGTCGGTCCGCATCTCGCGCATCGCGCTCCCTGATGTCATCGAGCACGCCGGCTTCCGTGACATCGTGGCCTGCAGCGGTCAATTCAAGCCAGCGACGATGCGCCCGGGCAGCATCGCTTGCAGTGACAAAGAGCTTTGCCTCCGCATCCGGACAGATCACGGTGCCTATGTCCCGCCCGTCCAGCACGGCTCCACCGTCCCGACGGGCGAATTCGCGTTGGAACTTCACAAGCGCCTTACGCACTTCCGGCAAAGCCGCAACCTTGCTTGCCGCTCGCGACACCTCGGGCGTCCTCAGGTCTTCTCGCACAACGTCACCATGACGAAGCGTCGAGGCCGCGATCGCGGGAGAATCGCCTTCGAGCACGCGTCGCCCGACGGCGCGGTAGAGAAGCCCAGTATCCAGATGCGCAAACCCGAATTCAGCCGCGATGGCGCGGGCAACCGTACCCTTGCCAGCTGCCGCCGGGCCGTCGATCGCGACCGTAAACTTCATTGCATCGCCCTTCCCGCCTTCACGTCACCGCGTGCCAGGCGCGTTCACCGCGGGCCTTCAGACGGCCTTTCTGAGCTCGTCTGCCAGATCGACCCGCTCCCAGGTGAAGCCGCCGTCCTCGTCGGGCGCTCGCCCGAAATGGCCGTAGGCCGCCGTCCGCTGATAGATCGCCTTGTTGAGCGCAAGATGCTCGCGAATGCCGCGCGGACTGAGATCCATGGCGCTGGAAATGGCGGACTCTATCTTCACTGCAGGAACCTCGCCGGTGCCGAACGTGTCGGCATAGATCGACAGCGGCTTTGAAACCCCGATCGCATAGGAGAGCTGGATCAGGCACCTCTCCGCAATGCCCGCCGCCACAACGTTCTTGGCCAGATATCGTGCCGCATAGGCGGCAGAGCGGTCGACCTTGGTGGGATCCTTGCCGGAAAACGCGCCGCCCCCATGCGGCGCTGCACCGCCATACGTGTCGACGATGATCTTCCGCCCGGTCAACCCTGCATCTCCATCCGGACCGCCGGACACGAACGTGCCGGTGGGGTTCACCCACCACTCGGTGGCATCGGTAAGCCACTCGGTGGGCAGAACCTCGCGAACGTACGGCTCGACGATCGCACGGATGTCAGCAGGAGTCTGGCTCTCCGATTCATGCTGGGTCGAGAGCACGATGCACGTCACCTCGACAGGCTTGCCGTCTTCGTAGCGAAGCGAGATCTGCGACTTCGCGTCCGGACGCAATGTCGGCGCGTCGCCCGCCTTCCGGGCATCGGCAATTCGCTTCAGGATGGCATGGGCGAAATGGATCGGCGCCGGCATCAGTTCCGGCGTCTCGTTCACCGCATAGCCGAACATGATTCCCTGGTCGCCCGCACCTTCGTCCTTGCTGGCGGACGCATCGACACCTTGCGCGATGTCAGACGATTGCTCGTGCAGGTAGTTGTCGACGCTCAGGTTCTTCCAGTGAAACCCGTCCTGATCATACCCTATGTCCCTCACGCATTCCCGCGCAATCTCCTCGGCGCGTCTGGATACGGCTTCAGGACCGCGCACTTCCCCTCCGATCACGACCCGATTCGTGGTGACAAAGGTCTCGCAGGCGACGCGGGCTTCCGGCTCCGCGGCCAGAAAGGCGTCGAGGACGGCATCCGAGATCCGGTCGCAGATCTTGTCCGGATGTCCCTCGGAAACGCTTTCCGAGGCGAAGACGAAATTCTTGCGGTTCATCTGAAGTGCTCCATTGGATCAATTGCCGTCACGCCAGGAAGCCGTTGTGACGGTCAGACGCCGTTACGACTTTCGGAGAGGCTTGACAATGGGATTGCGCGGTTGACCGAAAAGATCGCGGCAAGTCCCATGAGTAGCAGGAGAACGACCGGGAGATCGCCGGTTCGGGCATAGATCGTTGCCGGGCGTGGAGTCGGCAGTGGCACGTCGATAAAGCCGGATTCGCCGAGCGGGAGCGAATCCAGGATCCTCCCGTCCGGTCCGATGACCGCGGAAACGCCTGTATTCGCGGAGCGGACCAACGGCAGGCCCTGCTCGACGGCACGGAACCGCGCCTGCTGCAGATGCTGGAACGGCCCGGAGAAGGTGCCGAACCATGCATCATTGGTAATCTGCAGAAGATAGTCCGCACGTTCTCCGGCGCGCCGGACATGCCTCGGAAAGATCGTCTCGTAGCAGATCATCGGCAATGCCCGCCCGAGCGGCGTGTCGATAAGCGCCACATCGCTGCCCGCGCTGTAGCCATGGCCGTCACGGGCCGCGAAGCCCCTGATCCCGACGCGTTTGGCCAGCCCGCCGAAGGGCACGTACTCGCCGAAGGGCACGAGATGGACCTTGTCATAGATGTCCGTGACGAGGCCGTCGGCGTCGATCTGCACCATCGAATTGAACCGGCGCCGCCCGTCAACCCGGTCCACCCCAAAGACGACGGGCGTGCCTCTGGCAGCATTGGCCATGTGCTTGAGAATCGGTCCTGCCTGGTCAAGCCGGTACTGCAGCGCGGATTCGGGCCAGATGACGAGCGCAACGTCGTTGCCCGGGGCTGAAGTGGCCAGCAATTGGCGTTGCAGGAAGACACTCGCCTTCTCAGGATCCCACTTTTCGTGCTGAGGGGCGTTGGGCTGGACGACGCGGATCATGCCCACATGGGATTCCGACGGCACCTGAGCTACCCGCCCCCATGCAATGAGAGCCGCGACGCCAAGCAGCGCAACCAACGTCGCGATCACCTTGCGTGGCGTCGCGACAGGCAGGGCCGCGAGGATCAGGGTGAGCGTGGTCAGGCCGTACGGCCCAACAACGCTCGCGCCCATGATCGCCGGGGTTTCGGTCCAGATGTAGCCCGGCAGCACCCAAGGGAATCCGGTCAGCGCATGCCCGCGAAGAATCTCGGCCAGCGACAGAGACAGCGCCCAGCCAATCGCACCGCCGCCCGTCCGTCCGGAGAGCCACCCGGCCAGTGCCCAGAAGAGGGCGAAGCCCGTCGCCACAAGAATGACCGCGAAGGGCGCCATCCAGCCGTGGCGGTCGCTGTCGACGAAAAAGGGCTCGATGATCCAGAACAGGGAAACGGCGAAATAGCCAACACCACCAAGCCAGGCGGCGATCGCCTTGTTTCTGCCGCCGTCCGCAGAAGCCACGATCCACGAAATGCCCGTCAGCCCCAGTAGCGCAAGCGGCCAAAGGTTGAAGGGCGCGTGGCCGGTCGCGGCCACGGCACCGGCAAGCGGGGCCAGCCAGGATCGCCCGTGAAATCCCGCAACCGGGGACGGTCCGGAGGTCCGGAATCGGAGGACCGGGACACCATTCCCGAACCGGAGTCGCGCAGGCATCACTCCGCTGCCTTCGGAAGATCCAGCCGGATGCGCAGTCGCTTGATATGCCTTGGATCGGCGTCGATTACTTCGAATTCCGTTCCGTCAGGGTGCTTCACGACCTCGCCGCGGGCAGGCACGCGGCCAGCCAGCATGAAGACAAGACCGCCCAGCGTGTCGACTTCCTCGTCACCCTCGTCGGTTCGCAGCCTGCGACCGACTTCCTGCTCGAATTCATCGACCGGAGCCCTCGCATAGGCGAGAAAGCTGCCCGATGCCTCCTTGACCCAGAGATCGCCCTCCCCGACGTCATGCTCGTCCTCGATTTCGCCAAGCACCTGTTCGATCAGGTCCTCGATCGTGACCAGCCCGTCAACGCCTCCATATTCGTCTATGACCAGAGCCATGTGCACCCTGTCTGTCTGCATCTTCTGCAGCAGCACTCCTATCGGCATCGAGTGCGGCGCATAGAGGAGCGGCCTCAGCATCTTGTCGAGCGCGAACCGGTCTTCCGACCCGTTGAATCCGTGCCTCAGGGCAAAGTCCTTGAGATGCACCATTCCCTGCGGCTCGTCCAACGTGTCCTTGAATACGGGCAGTCGTGTCAGCCCGCTGTCGTGAAAGACCTTCACCAGCTTCTTTTTCTTGATGTTCTCCGGGACCGCGACGATCTCGACTTTCGGGATCATGACATCCTCGACCCGGAGCCTCGTCAGGTTGGCAATGCCGCCTGTCGTGCCGTTTCCTGCGGGAACCACGGTCGGGGGGTCGCCCTCGCCGTTCCGGTCCGAACTGCCTGCCAAGGCCCGCAACAATCGCTGCACTGACCACCGTCTACTGCCGTCTTCCTCCTGCGCGCCATGCGCCGCGCTAGAAGACGCCTCGCCTTTATCTCCCATCAATCCTTTCCATCACGGTCGTTCGCCGGTCTCATTCCGTGAATGCGCATCCGGAACCCCGAGCGACTGAAGTATCGCCTTTTCCGTTGCCTCCATCAAGTCGGCATCGGAATCGTCGTCATGACTGTAACCAAGAAGATGCAACGTCGCATGAACGACAAGATGGATGACGTGAGTCTCAAGCGGAACGCCGCCTTCCCTGGCTTCCGCCAGGCAGGTCTCGAACGAAATCGCGACGTCGCCAAGTTCAGGGTCTCCTGCCGGCGGCTCCGGGCGCGCACCCCGCTCAGCCGCAGCACGTTCGACGGACGGCCACGAAAGCACGTTGGTCGGTGCAGGCGTTTCGCGGAATCGGGCATTCAGCGCAGCAATCCGCGCGGCGTCGCATGCAAGAACGGTCACGTTCCAGTCGTCCGGGTCTAGATCAAGGTGTTCCAGCGTCGCCTCGACGGCGCGCGAAGCCAGTGATTCGATGCCGGTTCCGCGCCAGCGCGGGTCTTCTGCGATCACGTCCGTGGTCATCGGACAGGGTCTACACGATTGACCTAAGGGAAGCTATGGTGAGCACATGGCCAGAAGCACGTCCGAATTCAGGAAGCGAATCGCATCAATCTGTGCGCCGCTGCCGGGTGCAGAGGTCTCCGACCCATGGGGCATGGGACACGAAGTCTGGAAAGTCAGTAAAAAGATATTCGCGTGTTCCGGCGTATCCAGAGCCGGCGTGACCGTGAAGACGAGAGACACCGAAACCGCAGGCATGCTCATCGATGCGGGCATTGGCGTTCGGGCACCCTATTTTCACAAGAGCTGGATTCTCCTGCCGGAGGACGTCGCGGATGACGAACTCCGGCACCGCCTGGTGACCTCGTACGATCTTGTCCGCGCCGGCCTGACCAGGAAAGTCCGCGCGACACTTCCGGAGCGGGAGGGCTGATCCGGCATCGAACCCGAGTCGCGCTTGATTCCCGCAAGCGTTTCAAGCCATCTCCTCATATGGGAAGCGGGCGAATGAATGCGGACTGGATAGCGGTCGACTGGGGCACGTCGAACCTGCGGGCCTGGGCGGTCCGGAACGGAAAGGCCGTCGCCAAGGCGACCTCGGACAAGGGCATGGGAGTGCTTGCGCCCGACGCCTTCGAATCCGCGTTGCTGGAAGTCATCGAACCCTGGCTTGGCATGGGACCAATGCAGGTCGTTGCGTCCGGCATGGTGGGCGCGAGGCAGGGCTGGCAGGAGGCTCCCTATGCGACCGTGCCTTGTGCACCGACGGGAACTGGTGCCGTTTGGCCCGACGTGTCGGACCCGCGGCTCGACGTGACCATCCTGCCCGGCCTTGCGCAGGACAAGCCCGCTGACGTCATGCGGGGCGAGGAGACGCAGATCGCCGGATACCTTGCATGGGATCCCGGATTCGACGGCATCATTTGCCTGCCGGGCACGCACTCGAAGTGGGTGCACGTGTCAACCGGAGAGGTAGTGAGCTTTCGCACCTTCATGACGGGCGAGCTCTTCGCGCTGCTTTCCACGGGATCCGTGCTTCGACACTCGGTTGGCGAAGGCTGGGATGACACCGCGTTCACTGAGGCCGTCGACGACGCCATGGGAAGGCCGGAAGCAATTGCCGCGCGACTGTTTGCATTGCGTGCGGAGACCCTGCTCGCTGATCTCGGGAAGGGCACCGCAACGGCACGGCTGTCCGGCCTGCTGATAGGCGCCGAACTCGCAGCCGCGCGTGCCTACTGGCTGGGACAGCGAATCGTTCTGGTCGGCGAAGACAGGCAGGTCGCGCACTATGCCAAGGCACTTGCCACTCTCGGCGCAGTGGCCGAAACCGCGGACGCCACGCAGGCAACGCTGGCGGGTCTTGCCGCCGCCCACGCCCGACTGCAGGAGCCATCATGAGCCGACCCCTTATTGCCATCCTTCGCGGCATCGATCCGGACGAGGCAGTGCCGATTGCCGAAGCCCTGATCGAGGCCGGAATCGACCGGATCGAGGTGCCGCTGAATTCGCCGTCGCCGTTCAGGTCGATCGAGCGATTGGCGGATGCCGTTGGCGACAAGGCACTGATTGGCGCCGGCACGGTCCTGACCGAGGCCCAGGTCCAGAACGTCAAGGCCGCCGGCGGGGCGTTGGTGGTTTCACCCAATTGCGATCCTGCAGTGGTGGCGGCCACGAAATCACTGGGGATGCAGAGCTTCCCGGGCGTGTTGACGCCAACGGAGTGCTTCGCCGCCCTGGCCTCCGGCGCCGACGGGCTCAAGGTCTTCCCGGCATTCCTATTGGGAACAGAAGGGCTGAAAGCGCTTCGCGCCGTGCTGCCCGCCAAGACCCAAGTCTACATGGTCGGCGGCGTGAGTGCGGAGAATTTCGGCGACTGGGTTCGCGCAGGTGCAAGCGGGTTCGGGCTCGGAAGTTCGTTGTATGCACCCGGACTTGACGTGGACGAGATTGCGGCCAAGGCAAAGGCGGCGGTAGCTGCCTGGGAGGAATGTGACCAATGAGCGAAGTGTATGACGAAACGGCTTGCCAATTGGGGGAAGGCCCGCTCTGGCATCCCGAGCGTCAGCAACTCTACTGGTTCGATATCCTGGAAGCACGTCTCCATACGCGCGAGGGCGGGCGAGCCCGCAGCGTACAGTTCGACGAGATTGTGTCCGCCGCCGGATGGGTAAGCGACACTGAGTTGCTGATCGCCTCGGAAACGCGGCTGTTTCTGTATGATGTCGAACGCGAGCGCAGCGAAGATGTCGAGGGTCTGGAGGCCGATGATCCCGAAACGCGGTCGAACGACGGACGCGCCGACCCCTGGGGAGGGTTCTGGATCGGAACGATGGGGAAGCGCAAGGGTGGCGGTGCGGGAGCGATCTACCGCTACTACCGCGGCGAATTGCGCGAACTCTATCCTGACATCACGATTCCGAACTCCATTTGCTTTCTGCCAAGTCTCGAAGGCGCGTTCTTCGCCGACACGCCGACAGGCAAGATCATGCGACAGGATCTCGACCCTGATCACGGCTGGCCGGATGGCGACCCGGAAGTGTTTCTGGACCTGACTGCCGACGGGCTGCACCCGGACGGGTCGGTCGTGGATGCAGCAGGCAACCTCTGGAACGCGCAGTGGGGTGCGTGGCGGGTTGCATGCTACGACCGCGGCGGCGATTTCCTGAAAGCAGTGGAATTCGACGCGGCGCACACGTCGTGCCCGGCCTTCGGCGGACCGGGACTCTCCACGCTGTATTGCACGACGGCGCGGGAAGACCTGAGCGAGGCGGCGAAGGCGCGCTCCGACAGGCACGGCATGACCTTCGCTGAGGCTGACGCAGGCATCGGCCAAGCGGAACACCGAGTTCTCCTGTAGCAGGCAATTTCCGCCCTTCGGGCTCTGTCTCGCTTGGACCCTGGAGCGCCGCTGACTGGAAGACGGCGAATCGATCTCCGCGCCTGTCCGGAATTGTGGGCCTTGGGACGTCCCGGCTCAATCCGCGGCGGGCGTCATGAGACCCATCATGGCACCGGTCGGATCCTCGATTATGGCGATACGGCCCACGGTTCCGACATCGAAGGGCTGGCGATGAACCTTGGCGCCGGCTGCTTCTGCGGCCCCGGCGGCGGCATCGACGTCATCCACCGCAAAATACGTGAACCAATGCGCCGGGACTCCCTCGAGTTCCATGCCGCTCATGTCCAACATGCCGGCAACCATCTCATCGCCAAGCTTGGCGACCGTATAGTGCCCCTCGCCGCCAGGAACGGGCATCGTCTCAAATGTCCAGCCGCAGGTCGCACCGTAATACTTCTGGGCACCTTCCACGTCGCGGGTCATCAGTTCGTTCCACCAGACCTTGCCATGATTGTCAGACATCATTCACCTCTCTTGCTGACTGCACGCAAACGCATCGGTGTTCGACACCCACGCTTGGTCATGCGAATCTCGACAAGTCGTGCTCTACCAGCCTGCAGTCCACGGGGCGAATCAAAGTTTTTGCTCGCTGACATCGGTTGCGCCCCAAGTGCGCAAGTCCCTCATAGCCAGCACGCTTCGCCTCTTCCAACCTGCCTCGCTCGCCTCAAGCACCTCCTTGTCCGAACAGATGGTGGTCCGTGCCATCCAATTGCGCGGGAACTAGCGAACCCATGGTCGCGACTTCTGATTTTCGGCAAGTCCGTTGGCCTGAAATGCATCGCCTTGTGACGGCAAGGATCGGCTGTCGCATCCAGCTGAACCGTTCGCGCCCATCTGAAGGCACTTCGTGACTCATGATCTCAACTGCGACCTTGCTGTCTGCAGATCGGAGTATCCTGGTCGAACGGCGACACACGCTTTCATCCGATAACCCGGCTGCCAAATCCTCGCCGCGCGAGAACGAAAGGCCGATGGACAGGTTGTCAGCCCGATCCGGACATGTGATCAGGGACGTCGCTGCAAATCCGGAACTGGCGAGGTCAAACTGATGCCCGAATTCCACGCCCCAGATGGCGCGCGTCTCCACTTTGCCGATGACGGCGAGGGCCTGCCGATCCTTGCGCTTTCGGGCCTTACGCGAAACGGCAGCGATTTCGACTATCTCGCCCCGCACCTCCCGGATTCCGTGCGTCTTGTCCGCCTGGACTATCGAGGCCGAGGCAGGTCGGAGTGGACCGGCCCGGAGACCTATACGGTTCCGGTCGAAACAGGAGACGCATTGGCGCTCCTTGATCATCTCGAACTGGATCGTGTCGCGCTCATCGGCACGTCGCGCGGCGGATTGATCTCAATGGTGCTCGCCAGCATCGCAAAGGAACGCCTTCTAGGTGCATGCCTCGTGGACATCGGACCCGAGATCACTGCATCCGGGCTTGAAGCCATCCGCAACTACGTCGGCAAGAACCCGACGCAAGAGACCTTCGCGGAAGCGGTCAATATGCGTGCCGAGCTGATGAAGGGATTCGAGCATGTGCCCGAAAGCCGTTGGGACGAAGAAGTACGGAAGCACTATGTGGAGTCGCCTGAAGGGCTGAAGATCAACTACGACCCGGCGCTTCGCGACGCCTTTCATGCGGCCGCCTCGGCGCCCGCGCAGGATCTCTGGCCCATGTTCGATGCGCTCGAAAGCCTGCCGCTTGCGCTGGTCCGCGGCGCGAATTCCGACATCCTTGCCCCAGATATTGCCCAGGAAATGTGCCACCGGCGCCCAGACATGATCTTCGCGGACGTGCCAGATCGCGGCCACGTGCCCTTCCTTGACGAGCCGGAAGCGGTGGCAGCCATACGCGAATGGATCGGAAGGCTGAAATGAACATCGATCGTATCGTTGCCGCGGCCAAGAGACTCGCGGGGCACGCGCTCCGCACACCGCTTCTGAATGCGCCGTTTCTGGACGAAACGGCAGGTCGCCGCGTCCTCGTGAAGGCCGAATGCCTGCAGCGCACTGGATCTTTCAAGTACCGGGGTGCGCGGTCAGCCCTCTCCGTGCTGTCCGGGAACGCCAGGGAACGGGGCGTGCTTGCCTTCTCGTCCGGCAACCATGCGCAGGGCGTCGCCTGCGCTGCGCGCGAAATGGGCGTTCCTGCCGTGGTCGTCATGCCGAGCGACGCGCCGGCTCTCAAGATCGCCAATACGCGGGCCTATGGCGCTGAAGTCGTGCTCTACGACCGGGCGACGGAGGATCGCGATGCGATCGGCACGGCGCTCGCGGAAGAGCGCGACCTCGCACTCGTCAAGCCCTTCGACAACGAGGACGTGATCGCCGGACAGGGCACCTGCGGTCTCGAGATTGCGGAACAGGCATCGGAAGCAGGCATCGGGGAGGCCGACGTTCTTATCCCTTGCGGCGGCGGCGGACTGAGTTCAGGCATTGCGCTCGCGCTTGAAGCGCGTGCACCGCATCTTCGCGTTCGCCCGGTGGAGCCGGAAGGTTTTGACGACGTCGCGCGGTCCCTGATCGCCGGCACGCCTCAGGTCAACGCGAGAATGGCCGGCTCGATCTGTGACGCCATCGTCACGCCCACGCCAGGCCAGCTGACTTTCCCGATCCTGAAGAGGCTCTGCGGCCCAGGCATTGCAGTGCCAGACGAGGATGCGCTTCGTGCCGTTGCAGAGGCGTTCACCCGGCTCAGGATCGTGCTGGAACCTGGCGGCGCGGTTGCGCTGGCCGCCGCGCTCTTCCATCCCGAAGACGATCGGGACGTGATTGTCGTGGCATCCGGCGGCAACGTGGATTCGACTGTCTTCCGGAACGCGCTGAATCTGCTTGGCAAAGCTGTTTGACGCTGACAACCATGGACACGCGGAGAGGCGCTGGGGGGCGAGGATCCATGAACATCTGCCGACTTGAACATGTCGACCTGCATTGCCGCGAGGATGGCGACCCTGACGGGGTGCCGGTTGTGTTTTCCAACTCGCTCGGAACGGACTACAGGCTTTGGGACCCCATCCTGCCATTCCTGCCTTCCGGGCTTCGCCTGATCCGCTACGACATGCGGGGGCACGGGCTCTCGTCCTGCCCTGAGCCTCCTTACCCGATGGGCGCTCTTGTCGCCGATGCGGAAGCGCTGCTCGACCATCTGGGCGTGCGGGATTCGGTCTTCGTCGGATGCTCGATCGGGGGCATGATCGCCCAAGGCCTGGCAGTGAAACGATCCGACCAGGTTCGCGCCATGGTGCTGTCGAACACGGCCGTGAAGATCGGCACGACGGAAATGTGGCAGGAACGGATCGACGCCGTAATGGCTGGCGGCATCGAGTCATTGGCCGATGCTGTCATGGAACGGTGGTTCTCACGCGAATTCCGGGCCACGCCCGAGCTCAATGCCTGGCGGAACATGCTGACTCGTCAGCCGGCCAACGGCTACATTGGTGGCTCGGCCGCGATCTCGGGGACCGACTTCCACACCACGACAGCGAACCTGACCTTGCCGACGCTGGTCATCGCCGGAAGCGAAGACGGCTCGACGCCGCCGGACCTGGTTCGCGAGACTGCCGAACTTGTCAAGGGAAGCCGGTTCGCGCTGATCCGGCAGGCCGGGCATCTTCCAATGGTGGAAAAACCCGAGGAATTCACCCGGCATCTCGCGGCATTCCTGGACGATCTCGGGCATGGCTGAACGATCGGTGCCGGCAAGAAAGCGGCCCCCGCGTCGCCCTACGGTTTGCGTTCCCGTCACGAGAAAGCCCCGACATGTGCCGGCAGTGCCCTGCCGATCGCCGCGCTCGGGAGATGAACCATGACCGACCTGCACGAAGCAGGCGTGGAGACACGCCCCGCCGTCCTCGGAGACAGGCATGTGGAAGGGGCCGTGGCCGCGGCAAAGGGACTCGTCGCAAGCGCCCGCGAGATCGGCCGCGCACTTGCGGGCGTTGCGGAAGGCGAACATTCCGGCATGAACATCGACGATGTGATCAGCCCGGAAAGCCAGTTTGGCACGGCAGCGGCTGAAGCGCGACCATTCGCACGTGCGGCCGCACAAGGGAGAGGACGGAAATGAGCCGGATCAGAGCAGCCGTCTGCCGCGCGTTCGGAGAGCCGTTGACCATCGAGGAGATGGAGCTCGCCCCGCCGGGCACGGGCGAGGTCGAAGTGGCGATCAGGGCTTGTGCAGTCTGCCACTCGGACATCGCCTACGCCGCGGGTGCCTGGGGTGGGCGGCTTCCTGTCGTCTACGGCCACGAAGCCTCTGGCGAAGTGGCAGGAGTTGGCCCCGGCGTCACGGGGTTCCAGCCTGGAGACAAGGTCATCGTGACGCTCATAAAGTCATGCGGAACGTGCCATGGCTGCGCGACCGGACGGCCAGCATTGTGTTCGGGATCGAGGCACGCGACACCGCTGCATGGGGCGGACGGCGAGCGCGTTCTGCGCGCAATGTACTGCGGTGCCTTTGCGGAAAGAACCGTCGTTCACGAAAGCCAGATTGTGTGCATTCCGGAAGACATTCCGTATGACGCTGCTTCTCTGCTTGCCTGCGGGGTCATCACGGGCGTGGGCGCGGTGATCAACTCTGCAAGACTCAGACCTGGCGAGAACGCCGTCGTCATCGGCGCCGGCGGCGTAGGTCTCAATGCCATACAGGGTGCGCGGATTGCGGGCGCAGGCCGGATCGTTGCCATCGACCTGGTTCCGAAAAAGCTGGAGGACGCAAGAGTCTTCGGCGCGACGGACGGCATTCTGGCAAGCGACGGCGACCTGGTGGAGAAACTCCATGCCCTGCTTGGGAAGGGGGCGGACGCGGTCTTCGTCGCCGTGGGCGCAACTTCCGCTTTCAACAGCGCGCCGTCCCTGCTGGCGCCCGGCGGTCGGGTCGTTCTGGTTGGCATTCCTCCGTCAGGCGAACTGGCCTCGTACGACCCAGACATCGTCGCAAGCGCCGGACAGATGCTGCTTGGTGCCAAGATGGGTGATTCCGTGCTTGCCCGAGACATCCCCTGGTTGACCGAACTCTATCTTCAAGGCCGCCTCAAGCTTGACGAACTGATTACGGGGAGATGGAGCATTGATCAGATCAACGAGGCGATTGCGGACACGAAAACGGGCAAGGCCCGGCGCAACGTCATCGTGTTCCAGTAGCCGAAATCCATGCACAACGGGCACTTCCTGTCGCAACGAGCGGGTGATGTTCTATGCCCATGCATCCTCTGGACCCGAACAGTGATTGGTGATTGGCTGACTTGGCGTTTTCGCAACCGCTCATTGGAGGCATTCTCCCTTGCGACTTGATGATCTCGTCGTGATTGTTACGGCCCCACCTGCTCCCGGATGGGGCGGGCGCTACTGGATTCTGGTCAAGGTCACGACCGATGACGGCATCACCGGATGGGGCGAGTGCTATGCAAGTTCGGTCGGGCCGGATGCAATGACCGCCGTCATCCGGGACGTGTTCGAGCGGCACATGCAGGGCGAGGCACCGACTGAAGTCGAGAAGATGTTCCGGCGCGCATACTCCAGCGGATTCACGCAGCGCCCTGACCTGACGGTCATCGGCGCGTTCTCCGGTCTCGAAATCGCGTGCTGGGACATTCTCGGCAAGGCGCGGGACTGTCCGGTCTGGGAACTGCTTGGCGGCCGCATGAACGATCGGATCCGGGCATATTCCTATCTCTACCCACTCCGGCATCACGAGCTGCCCAGGTTCTGGGGCGATGCGGACATGGCGGCGGAGTCAGCCCTCTACCTCGCGGACCAGGGCTACACGGCGGTCAAGTTCGACCCGGCCGGCCCGTACACCATGCGGGGTGGCCACCATCCGTCGCGCTTCGACATCGAAACCTCGGTTCAGTTCTGCGCGCGCATTCGCGAGGCGGTCGGACCGCGCGCCGACCTCCTGTTCGGCACCCATGGGCAGTTCAATCCGGCGGGCGCAATCAGGCTCGCGCAAGCCATCGAGCCCTTCGACCCGCTTTGGTTCGAGGAACCAGTGCCCCCTGACGCGCCCGAATCCCTCGGCCGGGTGGCAAGGGCGACCTCGATCCCGATCGCGACGGGCGAGCGGTTGACGACTCGAGCCGAATTCGCGGCCGCCCTGTCAAATGGCGCGGCCATACTGCAGCCGGCCCTCGGGAGAGCGGGCGGCATCTGGGAAGGGAGGAAGATTGCGGTCCTTGCCGAATCCGCCGGGGCGCAGCTTGCGCCGCATCTCTATGCGGGTCCCGTGGAGTGGGCGGCGAACCTGCATCTTTGCGTCTCGATTCCGAATCTCCTGATTGCGGAAACCATCGAGACGGCGTTTCACGACGCGCTCATCAAGGGCACGATCCGAGTCGAGGACGGCTATGTCCCGGCACCGAAGGGCCCGGGACTTGGCATAGAAGTGGACGAGGCGCTGGCGCGAAAGCACGCCTATGCCGGCGACCGGCTGCATCTCGAAATGCAGGACGATCCCCCGCGCTATGATCGCACCCAGCTGTTCGAAGGCGGAGCGCCGGTCGGCAAGACGCCGGAACCTTGAAGCCAGTCCGCCACCAAGTTCGAGAGGCGACCGCACTGCCAGGATCCGCAGGCACACGGCTGGACCCGGCGGAGCAGCCTCAGCGCACTGCACCAAGGAACATCGGGCACTGCCAGGGACATCCATGTCCGTCGGCTCGGTTTGGATGTCGCATGTGTTCCGCTTCGAAGCAGGTGCATGAAGGATGATCGGCAACCGGCGGTGCCTGCATCGCGGACCGCCTGCATACGGTGCGGACCACCTGGACCGCCTCCTCCCGCGCGCCCGGATCGGTGCCTGCGATGCGCGTGGGCCCGACCCTCGATCAAGAGAACGCAATTGTCCGCACCAGCGGTCACACAGGCCGTCACGCTGAATTTGCGCGCCGCATTCACACGTTGGCGTGTTGCGGCCGCCTATCGTGCCTGCAGAGTGGTCAGCATTTTCAAGGCGCTCGCGAGCGGCATCGCCCGAACGCCCCCCTTTTCCGGCACTTCCCTGTTATCGGCATAGACCAGCACTCGCACTTCAGCGCCCAGCTCCTCGGCAGCGATACGGAATCCGCGCGTCACCTTGGGTGATGTCGTGCGCTTGATCTCAATTGCCCAGAGAGCGCCGTCACGATGTTTCAGGACCAGATCGATCTCCGCCCCGGCGGATGACCGGTAGAAGCTCGCCTCGGTCCCGCGCGGTGCTGCCGCGATCAGGTTCTCAGTGCAGAATCCTTCCCAGCTGCCTCCAACAACCGGGTGTCCAAGCAGGCCTTCCAATGTCTCGATCCCGAGCAGCGCATGTGTCAGGCCGGAGTCGCGGATGTAAACCTTGGGGGCCTTGACAAGCCTTTTGCCTGCGTTCGAATGCCAAGGCGGCAGCCGTCGAACCAGCATCAGGTCGACCATCACATCAAGGTATCGCGCGACACTCTGACCGGAAACTCCAAGATTGCCGGCAAGCTTGGCCGCATTCAGAAGCCCGCCCTGTTCATGGGCAAGCATCGTCCAGAAGCGACGCAAGGTTTCTGCAGGTATGCGCAGCAATCCAAAGGCTGGAATGTCGCGCTCCAGAAAGGTTCTGATGAAATCCTCGCGCCAGTTCAGGCTGGCCCTGTCGTTCTTCGCCAGGAAGCTCTCGGGAAATCCGCCGCGGAGCCAGAGTGGCGACATCGCATCGGCACCCGTTTCCGGCAGAGCGAAAGGCATGAGTTCGTGATAGCTGACCCGTCCTGCCAGTGACTCCGCACTTTGGTGAAGAAGCGCCCTTGAAGCTGATCCCAAGAGAAGAAATTGCCCGGATCGGTGCCCTTGCCTTCGTCGCCGATCAATCTGACCACGCAACGTCTTGAACAGATCCGGCACAACCTGCACTTCGTCGATCACCACAAGGCGGCCAGCCTGTTCATCAAGATACAACTCAGGTTCCTCAAGCACCTGACGGTCGGCAGTTCGTTCCATGTCGAGATAGACGGCGTCACGGATTTCCGCGATCTCCTGCGCCAGTGTCGTCTTGCCGACCTGCCTTGGCCCAAGAAGGACGGCACCGGCCTGGACATCCAAGGCCTGTTCGAGTGATCTCTTAAGGAAACGCTCAATCATACCTTGCATATGTTCTACTTGATGGAAGATTTGCAAGGTATTTTTGGAAACCGCATTACTCATTCCGCAACGGGGAATGGCGACGAATGCAGCAGCAGCGCCCTTCTCCAGTGACCGGCAATAAAGATGATCCACTGCCGACATTTGGGTAGTTTCTCGGTTTGCAGCATGGCGAACGGTTAGCCTGCCGCAGAGACTTCATCCTATCCCAAACTCGACCGGGTTGAGATCATGGAAAGCCTGGATGGGAATGGATGAGAAACGGAGTCCCGCACCATCATGTACGGCTTGCTGCCCGAGCCAGTGACCAACGGTCGAGTCGATCGCTACTTTCAGCCGGAGCGAAATTTCCAGTACTGCCAAACGTTCCGCGCAGGTGGTCATGGAAGCGGGATTGCCGAGGCGCTTCTGGACATCTGGTAGGTTTCGGAGAGCGCCTCGTAGAGCTTGCCGAGACGGTCCGCCTGTTCCGCCAGACGTCTGCGCTCCGGATCATCGAGACGGTCAACCTCGTCCCTGATGCTCCAGCACGACCAGTAGGCATTCCTTCGATTGTACTGTCCAACCTCCAGGCGAAACACTTCCGCAAGGATCCTCAGGTCATGCGGAATCGCAAAGCTGTCGCGGCTGTTCTCGTGGCTGAAGAGGTAGAAGAAGTTGTCGAAGCCCGCCCACGTGATTGCGGAGAGGCAAAGCGAACACGGCTCGTGAGTTGACAGAAAGATCAATTCATCCGTCCCGGGGCGATCCTCCAGTTCGTAGAAGCTCTTCAGGCACTGGATCTCCCCGTGCCAGAGCGGATTGGCGGTCTCGTTGTTCGTTTCCGCCAGGACAAGGCTCAGGTCCGATTTCCGCAGAAGAGCGGCGCCGAAAATCTTGTTGCCGGCGGCAACGCCACGCGTCGTCAACGGCACGACCTCGAATTCGATCGTCTCAAGGAGTCGGGAAAACAGGCGAGCTCGATCCCCGGGCAGTTCGAAAGTGTCACGCTTTGTCATGCACAGCCCCTCCCCGCTCACGTCACGATCTCAGCGACCCGCCCGGGATCACGTCAGTGCTCCCAATCATTCGCGTTCCGCGCCGAACCACCTCGCGCACACGCCATGCGACCAAGGCCAGAGCGGCAGCCAGGTGGATCAGGTCTCGCGATACAGCCTCCGCATGGCCTGCACCACCCGCGTCGACGAATTCCCGGTAGATGCGTCAACTTTGTCGACACTCGATCCGGTCTCGTCACCTCCCGCAGCGGCGCATTCGGGCCAGAGCACATCACGCGATGAACAGAAGGCGTCGAAGGGCGGCAACGTGACCTGCCCATCATCCGCCAGCGTGGCCAAAAGCACCCAGTGGCCATCGCGAAGCGCGAACCCTTCCAGCATCCTCGCAGCGGGATCCACAATCCAGAGGCACGAGACGCCTTCCTTGGCATAGATCGCCCGCTTCTCGTTCTGATCGATCAGGCGATCGAGGGCGCGAACACCACACAGGCCAAGGCGAGCGCGATTGCGCAAGAGGTCGCATCGGGAAATTCGGGCATCGAATTGCGCATCCAGCCCGCAAGGCACGGCACGATAATGTCGTCACCCAGGCACAGTTTAGGCTCAAAGACGATCCACGAATTGCCGGGGTCACCGCGCCCGCAATCAAAACGGCGCAACCGGCTCACCGCTCAGAGTCGAATGTGCCCAGGCATGCCGCATGGCCGGCCTCAGCTGGGAACGAGACTCGCCCGCCAATACTTCGGCGAACATGTCGGGCGGTGCGTCAAGCACGTCCTGTCATCTCGAATTGTGCTGTCTCATGCCTGCCTCCATGTCGTTGTTTTCCAAAAGGGAATCGTACGGCCGTGCAGAAGCCAATGGAAATCTCTTCAAGTGCGACAGCCCTAAATGCACCCGTTGGTTGATCAGGAAATTGACTCGACCTGCGCATCCCGGATATGGCATGTCGGTGGCAATGCACCGGTGACGAAACTCGTGACAGGAAGCTTGAATATGTGGAATGCGAGCTTAGGGATTCATGCGCGCAGCACACTCGCCTTCGGAAGTTGGCCTCTTTCAAGAATTCAGGCGTTTGCTTCATTCAACTCCGCGACAAATGGTTTCGATCCGATAGCTGCGTGAAGGCACAATTCGGCATAATTTCCAAGCCTGTAGAGTTGGAAGGCGCGGCATTGGCCTCAGAAGTTGTGTTCGGCCACGGCTATGCGCACTACGGCTATTTCCCAGATGGATTGCCAGAAGTCGTGTCGTTGCAGGCGCTGGGCGCAGCTCAGCATGCCTATTTTGAGAAATTGCTCGAGACAATAAGGGCGGTGCCTGGAGAAGTGAGCCGGATCCTCGATGTTGGCTCGGGGACCGGGGCGAATGCCAAAAACCTCATAGGGGCGGGTTTCGATGTGACCTGTGTTTCGCCCTCGGCGCAGATGAACGAGATGGCGCGGTCGAAGCTGCCTGAAGGCACGCAAGTGATCGATGCGAGGTTCGAAGACTTCGCCACAAATCACCGCTTCGATCTCTGCATTTTTGCGGAGAGCTTTCACTATATCGAGTTGGAACCAGCGCTGGCACAAGCTGCCAAGTATGCGGAAAAGGGCGTCGTGATTTTCGATTACTTCCGTCGTGGTGGAGTTGGGACAGACCAAAACGATACCACGCGGACCACCCATACGTCATTTCTGGAAGCTGTTGTGCGGCAGGGGCAATTCGAAGTGCTGCACGACGAGGATGTGACCGATGCGATCACGCCAACTTTTGTTATCTATGAATACCTAAAGAACGAAAAGGTTGCCCCATTTCTGGAGCGTTATCGCGCGACGCTAAGTCAGAACCATCCGCTGCGTGCCTGGATGTTGGAATTGCTGCTGGGCCGATCGATGGACAAGCTGACCCGCAAGTCTGGGCGGTCGACGACGTTCGCTCGGGCACATGAGTATCGGCTGATCGTTATGCGCCGGAAATAGCGGTAGATGGCCAGCCCCGGTTTGAACAAACCCCAGAACATCGCTTCTAGCCTAGGGTGAAACCAGAGGCGGAATGGCCTTGCGCAGGAATTTGGCTGCGCGGTCCCACGATCCTGACACCGGGAAGATCGGCCCTGACAGCTCCATTGCTGGGCCGCTTTGGCGCGTCGGTGAGCACTTCGACGCCCAGGCGCGGCGGCTCCTCGGCCAAGTTGCGTGGCAACCCGCATGCTTGGCGACCGAAGGTCCCAGACCTCGGCCTTCACCACGAAATTTGGAGCGATGTGCTGGTGACGCCGGGCGCTCGGGATCTGCGGCGCGTATTCGCATGAGCGCCACCGTCTGGCCGAACCGCGTCACGGTCCCAAAGTTCTCCGGCTCCCGGAAAAGGTTACGCCGGACCCGGAGCAAAGGAAACAGCGGAAAGTGCAGACAAGTCTTTGAAACGAATGCAAATGCCAGCCCAAAGAACAACCTATCCACTCGTGCTCGAAGATGGGGTCTCAATCGACCTTCGCTGGAGACTTCGGCAGAGTGACGGCCTGATCCAAGAGAGGCTTGAGATCGATGCGTGTGATTATCGGGCAACAGGTGCGGACCAAGATGCAACAGGCGCAAGAAGAGCGGCTTCGATACAAGACCATCATCGTAGAATGCCGCGTCTTCCAGAATTGCAGTCACGGTGGCAGGCGGCTTGCAAACACCGGGATTGCCGTGCGAAAAAACTCGTCCATTCAAGGAGTTTTGCACAGTCGATCGCATCGAGAAATCCGACTTAAGCCAGCCCTCTCGGAGATCAGGCTGCCATTTGCTCCTGCGTAACTCCTTCCAAAACACGAACCGTGTCATCGGACGGACAAATCAGAGCCGCATTTGCGGGGCACATGGACACGGGCGCACCTAGCAGTTTCGGCTGCGTGCTGCGTTGCATTTGCCTTCTGCCCAGAATTGCCGATTGGATGTCACGCGGCGTCTGCACCAGTGGGAACGGGTCGGTTCGAACATCTTTTTCCTGACAGCGTCGGCAGCACGGTGCCGCTGGCCACAGGATCCGGCGCACCAAGCATTGCAGAGTTTCTGCAGTCAATGCGTCGACACACCACTTTGCATCCCGGATACGGCCAATGGTCGCGCACCACCCGCGCCCGATCGACTTTTGGCAGAAATGCACGTCGCCACGGCCAGCGCCTAAGGCACATGCAGCGCCGGGCCCCGAGCAGCGGACGTGTTCGCTTACTCCCCCAAGAATTAGGACTTGACGGGTTTCAAATGCAACCGACACCGGAATTGCAGCAGGACACGCATCTGACGATTTGTCTGGTTGTCCCTGAAGCAAGCCGGCAGCATGCAGATTGGCACCAGCCATGAGGCGACCCACAAGCATTGAATGGGCGGAAGTCAGCGAGAGCTTGCGCACGTGTCGGGCAGTCGAAATTGCCAGATGAATTGACTTGATCAAGCGGATCCGCGTCCGTGAAAGGAGTGATTGCTGGCCTTTCTCGCAGCCTCCGCCGGCTTGTCATCTGCGATGCCCTCAGGTATCAAGAACGACGGTGCGCCAGTGTCGTCAGCATGGCATGCTACAGGTGGCAATAGACTGTTGCGGCATGGCAACATCTCGGACAAAAACGACTTGATGAAGAGTTCAGATGGTTGTTTTCCCGGCACGGACAGGCCAAGACTGCCCCAATGGTTAGGCGATCCGTAACAAAACGCTCAAATACTGGTTCAGAATGAGGAAAAGACTATGAAAAGGATTCTCTTGGCTTCGTCCGCCCTCGTCGCGTCCGCCGGCTTCGCTGCTGCCGAAGTGACGGTTGGCGGTGACGGCCGTATGGGTGTGAAAAGCGTAGATGGTGGCGATATCGAATTCAGCAGCCGTGTCCGTATCAGCTTCTCGGCTTCCGGCGAAA
>JAJDVJ010000011.1 GCA_022826205.1 Silicimonas sp.
TAATCGTGCCTGCCGAGATTTGCGACGATTTGCAGTGATGCGTGTCGGATTTTCCGGCTCAGGTCATTGGGGCGAGCGGACGGACGGCGCTCGGGACCAAGAAAACAAGGGTCGGTCGGAATCCGAGGACGGCCCTGGAGCGGTCGAACGGTGCGGGTTTGGAAAGGAATGAGATCAGGTCGAGGGTTGTCCACAGGGGCGAAGCGGCGGCATCGAGACCGGGACGGCGGCGATCCGATGGACGATGCGCGCCAAGATTCGACCAGGGACGGAAAGATGTCCGCAGGGCGATCAGGATGCAGCGGGACGATCGGCATCGAGCAAGATCGTGTTCGGGTGGTGAAGGCCGCGGACTCCGAAGTGGCGGCAGTTGTCCTGGGCGTTGGCATCGAGCTTGGCTTGTCCACAGCAGCGCAGGAGACTGGACGCACGGCTTGGATACCGACCGGTCGGCAACAGCATCCAGGCATCGCCCGTCTTGATGCGCACCCTCCCCCCCTTCCTCTTGTGAAGAAAATCGTGGCCGGCCACGATCGCGGCGCTTGACCGTTCAAGTGCAGTCGGCGGCGTTCGGTTGCCTGGCGCTGGCGTCCAGCTGCTTTATGACGGCTGCCGCTGGCCGCCTGTCCATCTCGATCTGCATCCAGTCGGAGACAGCGCGCCCGGCGGCGCGCGAACTGCAGCAGCGCGTGGGCGGACCCACTGGATGCCTGCGGCGGCAGTGACATCGGCGTCTTCCAGCTCTTGCATTTTGCTTGACGACATTCCATCAATGGAATATACGGGGGCATGACCTGGAGCGTCGAATACACGAACGAATTCTCGGACTGGTGGGAAACGCTCGCGGAGAGCGAGCAGGACGATGTGGCCGCCTTGGTCGGACTGCTGGAAGAGCACGGCCCGGGACTGCCGTATCCGCAATCCTCGGGGATCAAGGGTTCGCGCCACGATCACATGCGGGAGCTTCGCGTCCAGAGCGGCGGAAAGCCCGTTCGCGTGTTCTACGCCTTTGATCCGAGGCGCACGGCAATTCTTCTGATCGGCGGCGACAAGACGGGCGACGACAGGTTCTACCAGCGGTTCGTGCCGCTTGCGGACCGGCTCTATGACGAACACGTCAAGGAACTCAAGGACGAAGGAGCGATCTGATGGCGGGACACCATCCCTTTTCCAAGTTGACGGACGCACTGCCTCCCGCGAGGAGGGCACGGATCGAGGCCCGGAAGGGGGAGCTTCGCGAGTCTATGCTGCTTCACGAAGTGCGGCAGGCTCGGGCCATGACCCAGGAGGCCGTCGGGGCATCCCTGAACGTGAAACAGCCGGCAGTGGCCAAGCTGGAGCGGCGAACGGACATGTACGTGTCGAATCTTCGCTCCTACATCGAGGCGGTGGGCGGCAAGCTGAACATCGTTGCGCAGTTCCCGCAAGGCAACGTGGTCATCACGAATTTCTCCGATGCGGGCGGGGACCATGTCGAGGCCGAACCCGCCCCGGACGCTGGAAAGGCCCTGCAATGACCAAGACCGTAACCACACCTTATGACGTTGCCGAACATCTTCGCACTGCGGAGGACATGGCTGCATATCTGACGGCCTGCTTGGAGGAGGCACCTTCCGACGCGGCATTCATCGCCAAGGCGTTGGGCGACATTGCAAGAGCCCGGGGCATGTCGGAGATCGCAGGCACTTCGGGCCTGTCACGGGAATGCCTCTGCAAGGCGCTGTCGGGCAATCGCGATCCGTCTCTGGACATGGTCCTGAAGGTTCTCGATGCCCTTGGCCTGCGGTTCCGGGCGGAAGTTCCGCGCCTTCGGGCAATACCGTGTCGTGCCGACCCTCTGCCGTGAGCGGATGCGGCCGCACGTGCAGCGTGGCGCACTCGGTCTCTGTCGAATGGTCGGTCTGGTCAAGCATCAATCGGCTTCACTCCCTCTTACACGAACTTGTCAGCCGGCCTGCCGCGAAGCAGGTCCTTCGTTCTTTTGGCAGCAGCAGACTGGCCAGCGCGCCTCCGGCATTCAGGGCCGCCTCGCTTTCGCCAGACTGGGAGCAGCAGATTGTCACTCGCGCATCATCGGAATTGCAGTCGCCAGAACACCACTCCACCAACTTGAACTGTCCGGCCCCGCATTGCCTCGGCGGCTGGGTTTCTTCGGCGGGTAGCGCCGTGCATTGGAGACGTCCACTCTCGGCGCTCGTGATGTCAGCGACGACGGCCCCGCCCAGCCACTTGATCAGGCTGCCGTCCGTGACCCACTGCCAGGCTCCAACGGCGGCAGACAGCAGAACGAGGACCATGAACGCAGTTCGGACCAAATCTCTGAATCCTTTCAGCCAGGACTTCACTTTCTCCATTTTCATTTTTTCCTCCCGGAAGTTGGCGCGGCGCGTCGGAGCAACTCGCCTTCACGCCCCGCGACCATTGAATCCGAGCGATAGCGAGTCAATCTATAGCGCCAGACGTCGCTGGCCTTGGGGTCACTCATCGGATTCAATGATGCGAGTCAGCTCGGCCTCGAGCAGCGCGCCGTCCTGCTTTGCGGTGGAGACAAGTCGTCCCAGGTCCGGGACATCACGCGGGCAAAGGCGCTCGCCAAAAACTGGAAGGATTGAGGAATGGAGAAAGTAACGTATGCCCGCTATGACACTGCCGATTATCTGAGAACCGAGGACGACATTGCAGCCTATCTTGAGGCGGTGATGGAGGAAGGCGGCGATGACCCGGCCTATGTCGCCC
>JAJDVJ010000027.1 GCA_022826205.1 Silicimonas sp.
GACCGACCCGGGTCGGGCGATGCGCCGGCCCGGGTCATCCCCGTTCCTCCAAGGAAGCCGGTCCAGATGCACGGAGCCATCAGCACATTCATGGCAGGCATCCACCGCCTGTCGCGCATCCACCCGGTGGTGCCTTGGTGCATTCTGCCATTAGCGTCGATCTAGAACCGTTCCTACGCCTGGTGCCGCACGGGCGTCGTGCAGCAGATGGTAGATGCCCTCGCACCTTCGCGCGAACTTGAGTGACACTCGGGGAAGGCACGACTTACTCGTGGAGGCCGTAGGCCGGAGAATCGAATCCTCTCGGGTGCGTCCATTTCGCGCTGCATGGAGGGAAACGTGCACGCGCTGCTATCGGCCCGTCGGAATACTGGGAAGCTTCGGGCGCAGCGGAGGCCTTGCGGCACCGCGTCTCTCTCTCTCTCTCTCGCTCATGCATCCGGACAGGTGAATGCTACGTGGGCTGTTCAATCCTGCAGCGGCCTCACGTCCAGTTCGGCTTCCGCCCTTGATGCCATTGCAAGCGCCGCCGCGTGAACCGCTGCAGCGGTCGTGAAATAGGGTATCCTGTCCATGAGCGTCACGTTTCTCATCGAGCGCGAGTCCTCGATGGCCTGGGCGCCCTCGGTCGTGTTCATGACCAGCGCCACTTCGCCATCCTTCATCACGTCAATGATCGTGCGACCTCCTTCATAGACCTTGTTCACGATGTCTGACGGAATGCCGTTGTTTGTCAGGAATCTTGCGGTGCCGCGGGTGGCAAGGATTTTCAGTCCGAGTCTGTTCAATGTCCGTGCCGTTTCGACCAGTTCTTCCGTCTTGTCGGCGTTCCTGATGGAGAAGAACACGGTTCCCTCTTCCGGAAGCATGGCGCCTGCGCCAAGCTGCGCCTTGAGGAATGCGCGCGCAAAGCTCCTGTCCCATCCCATGACCTCCCCGGTGGAACGCATTTCTGGACCGAGAAGCGTGTCGACGCCAGGGAAGCGCGCGAAAGGCAACACGGCCTCCTTGACCGAATACCACGGCGTGCGAAACTCCTTGAGAGTCATGGGATCCGTTTCGACGCCACCTTCGGCAGATTGCAGGGGGAAATCGGAGAGTTTCTCGCCAGCCATCACGCGAGCCGCTATCGAAGCGATGGCGCTGTCTACCGCCTTGGCCACGAATGGGACGGTGCGCGAGGCACGCGGATTGACTTCGATGAGGTAGATGTCCTCGCCCTTGATCGCGTACTGCACGTTCATGAGACCGACAACTTTCAGTTCCCGAGCCAATGCTTGAGTCTGGTGGACGAGTTCGTCAATGATTCCATTAGGAAGCGAATGCGGTGGCAGCGAACATGCACTGTCGCCCGAATGGACGCCCGCCTCTTCGATGTGCTCCATGATGCCGGAGACATGCACGTCCTCGCCGTCGCAGATTGCGTCCACGTCCACCTCGGTTGCGCCGTCAAGGTAGCTGTCGAGAAGGACGGGGCTCTCGCCCGAGACGACGACAGCGTCGCGGATGTATCGCTCAAGCTGGCTGGCATCGCGGACGATCTGCATCGCGCGGCCGCCAAGCACGTAGGACGGTCGGATCACCAATGGATAGCCGATGTCTTCGGCGACGGAGAGCGCCTCATCGCCGGAATGCGCTATGCCGTTCCTGGGCTGCCTCAGATTCAGACGGTTGACGAGTTCCTGGAAGCGCTTCCGGTCCTCAGCCAAGTCGATCGCATCTGGCGACGTCCCGAGAATTGGAATGTCCGCATCATACAGCGAATTGGCGAGCTTCAGGGGAGTCTGCCCGCCGAATTGCACGATCACGCCATGGAGCGCGCCACGGTCCTGTTCCACCCGAAGGATCTCCATGACATGCTCGAATGTCAGCGGCTCAAAATACAGCCGGTCCGAAGTGTCGTAGTCCGTGGAGACGGTTTCCGGATTGCAGTTGACCATTATTGTCTCAAAGCCCGCCTCGGAAAGCGCAAAGCAGGCGTGGCAGCAGCAATAGTCGAACTCGATTCCCTGGCCGATGCGGTTGGGGCCACCGCCGAGAATGACCACTTTGCGCCGCTCGGTTGGATTCGCCTCGCATTCGGCCTCACCCATGGCGGGTGCTTCGTAAGTCGAATACATGTATGGTGTATGCGCCTCGAATTCCGCCGCGCAGGTGTCGATTCGTTTGAAGACCGCGTTGACACCCAGACTGTGGCGCCTGCGACGGACGTCATCTTCCCGGGCGTCGGTCAGTTTCGCCAGCCGAGCATCAGTGAAGCCGAGCACTTTCAGCTTGCGCAGGTCCTCAGTGGATTCGGGCAGTCCGTTTCCCAGCACCTCGGCCTCGGCGTCCACGATTTCGCGGATCCGGGCGAGAAACCAGGGATCGAAATTCGTCACGGCCTGAATGTCGCAGTCCGAAAGCCCGTGCCGCATGGCCTGCGCGATGACCCGCAGCCTGTCCGGCGTCAGCTTGGCAAGGGCTGCCGTAATGGCTGCGCGCCCGTCGCCTCCCGCATTCTTTTCGGTGGAGGCGTTGGCGGTGCTGTTGCAGAAAGGTGCGGGCAAAGGAGGAGCGCCGGGAATCTCGATCTCGTCAAGCCCGGTCAGGCCGGTCTCAAGGGACGCAAGCGCCTTCTGCATGCTTTCGTGGAACGTGCGGCCGATGGCCATGGCTTCGCCCACCGATTTCATCGAAGTCGAGAGCGACGGTTCGCTGCCCGGGAACTTCTCGAAGGCAAATCGCGGGATTTTCGTTACCACGTAGTCGATCGTCGGCTCGAACGAGGCGGGCGTTACCTTGGTAATGTCGTTGTCAAGCTCGTCCAGCGTAAAGCCCACGGCAAGTTTGGCTGCGATCTTGGCGATCGGGAATCCCGTGGCCTTCGATGCCAGCGCCGATGACCGGGAAACCCGAGGGTTCATTTCGATCACGACCATGCGCCCGTCCGCGGGATTCACCGCCCATTGGACGTTAGAGCCTCCGGTCTCGACGCCAATCTCGCGGAGAACGGCGATCGAGGCCGTCCTCATTGACTGGTATTCCTTGTCGGTGAGGGTCAGTGCGGGGGCTACCGTGATGGAATCTCCCGTGTGGACGCCCATGGGATCAACGTTCTCGATGGAGCACACGATGATCGCGTTGTCCGCACGATCACGGACCACTTCCATCTCGAATTCCTTCCAACCGAGCAAGCTTTCGTCAATCAGGATTTGCGCGACGGGAGAGGCTTCGAGCCCACGGCGGCACATGTCGAGATATTCTGTGCGGTTGTAAGCGACGCCGCCGCCAGTGCCGCCCAGAGTGAATGCGGGCCGGATGATTGCTGGAAGCCCCACTTCACCCAGTGCTTCCATTGCGCGCTCGACTCCTTTCGAGATGTCATAGCGGCCATCGGCGTCCTTTGGAGCATCGGCAATCGCGGCCTTCGGGTTTTCGAGACCAATCCGCGCCATTGCCTCTCTGAAGAGCTTGCGGTTTTCGGCCATTTCGATGGCTTCCGGCCTGGCGCCGATCATTTCGACTCCGAACTCTTCCAGGACACCCATTTCCTTCATGGCGAGGGAGGTGTTCAGGCCGGTCTGCCCGCCCATGGTTGGCAGAAGCGCGTCGGGCCGCTCCTTTTCGATGATCTTGGCCACGACTTCAGGCGTGATGGGCTCGATATAGGTTGCGTCTGCCAAGCCAGGGTCGGTCATGATCGTGGCCGGATTCGAGTTTACAAGTATGACGCGAAAGCCCTCCTCGCGAAGCGCCTTACAGGCTTGTGCGCCCGAGTAGTCGAACTCGCAAGCCTGTCCGATGACAATGGGACCGGCTCCGATTATCATGATGGACCCAATGTCGGTTCTCTTCGGCATCTGCTGCCTCGTGGACACACGCAAATTGTCCTGCGTTATAGGGATTGGCTGCTTCTGCGCAAGGGCTTAACCGAGGCGTCGCCAAGTTTTTGGCGTCAGGTTCCGGCGAAAGGCCGGTCCATTCGGGCTTTGTATCTTCTGTCCGCTTGACTTCTGGCCCGTTGCAAGTTGTATCGGCGCCCTGCAATCAGGAGATGCAATTACATGCACGCCTTTCGAAGTCACAATTGTGCCGAACTCAACGCCTCTCACGTAGGCGAGACCGTGCGTCTTTCGGGCTGGGTTCACCGCGTTCGAGATCATGGCGGCGTGTTGTTCGTCGATCTTCGCGACCACTATGGCGTGACTCAGGTCCTGGCCGACCCGGACAGCCCAGCCTTCGTGGAGGTGGAGAAGGTTCGCTCCGAGTGGTGCATCCGGATAGATGGCGAGGTGAAGGCGCGCGACCCTGATCTCGTGAACCCGAAGATCTCCACTGGCGACATCGAGGTCTTCATCCGCGATCTCGAGGTCCTGGGAGCTGCAGACGAGCTTCCGCTGATCGTGTTCGGCGACCAGGAGTACCCGGAAGAGACGCGGCTGCGATACAGGTTCCTCGACCTTCGGCGAGAGGTGATGCAACGCAACATGAAGCTCCGCTCGGATGTGGTTGCCAGCATTCGGCAGCGCATGTGGGACGCCGGATTCCGCGAGCATCAGACGCCTATCATTACGGCATCCAGCCCCGAAGGCGCACGCGACTTCCTCGTGCCCTCGCGGATACATCCGGGCAGGTTCTACGCACTTCCGCAGGCACCGCAGCAATTCAAGCAGCTCTTGATGGTTTCCGGCTTCGATCGATATTTCCAGATCGCACCATGCTTTCGAGACGAAGATCCGCGCGCCGACCGTTCGCCCACCGACTTCTACCAACTCGACATGGAAATGAGCTTCGTTACGCAGCAAGACATCTTCGATACGGTCTCGCCGGTGATTGAAGGGGTGTTCTCCGAATTTGCGGCGAGCCGTGAGGTGGACCCGGTCGCCGACTGGCCGCAGATTCCGTATCGCGACACGATGCTTTGGTACGGTACCGACAAGCCCGACCTGAGGATCACGGTCAGGATGGAGGATGTCTCGGAACATTTCCGGGGATCCGGATTCGCGACATTCGCGAAGATCCTAGAACAGGACGGTACGGAAGTCCGCACGATTCCCGCGCCGGGAGGCGGCAGCCGTCGGTTCTGCGACCGCATGAATGCATTTGCTCAGGGAGAGGGCCTCCCGGGCATGGGCTACATCATCTGGCGCGACGGCGAAAACGGCATGGAGGCGGCCGGGCCGGTCGCAAAGAACATCGGTCCAGAACGCACGGAGGCCATCAGGAGACAGCTCAACCTGGCTTCTGGCGACGCGGCATTTTTTCTTGGTGGCAAGGCAAAGACCTTTGAAGCCGTGGCCGGAAAGGCCCGCGTGCTCATAGGCGAGGAGCTTGGACTTGTCGCGAAGAACCGGTTTGCGTTTGCCTGGATTGTCGATTTCCCGCTCTACATCGAGGATGAGGAACGCGGCGGAATCGACTTTGAGCACAATCCTTTCTCGATGCCTCAAGGGGGCATGGCCGCGCTAGAGGGCAATCCTCTGGAAGCTCTTGGATTCCAGTATGACCTGGTGTGCAACGGCCACGAAATTGCCTCGGGCGCAATCCGCAACCATCAACCCGAAATCATGTTCCGGGCCTTCGAGATTGCGGGATATGGAGAGGATGAGGTGCGCGCCCGATTTGGCGGCATGGTCAATGCGCTGCGCTTTGGTGCTCCGCCTCACGGCGGTTGCGCTGCGGGGATCGACCGGATCGTCATGCTCCTGGCTGACGAGGAAAACATCCGCGAAGTCATTCTATTTCCGATGAACCAGCGGGCGGAAGATCTCATGATGGGTGCACCGACGGAGCCGACACGAGAACAGTTGCGTGAACTGCGATTGCGAACGCTGCCGTCCGAAGAGTGATCGTCACTTCGTGATGCGAGTTACGGCTGGCAACAACGTGGCAGTCGATCCGTCCAGGATGACGCACTGCGTCGCGGGTTCGAGGATTTGAGAGAGAAAAAGCCATGAGCTTGAAGGATTGGTCACCTCCGTCACTTCCACCTCGAACGGCAATTGAAGGACGATATGTCTTGCTGGAGCCGGTCGAACGCGAGCATGTCGCCGGATTGATGGAGGCCTTCGCAGAGGATGCTGACGGCAGAATGTGGGAGTATCTTCCAATTGGGCCGTTTGACCACGCTGGCTATTTGGCTTGGACGGACATGGCACGCGCGTCACCTGATCCATTGCACTATGCGGTGCGCATGGAAGACGGCCGGCTCGGAGGCACCCTCAGCCTGATGCGGATCAAGCCTGCTGCGGGTTCGATCGAGACGGGCTGGCTAACGTTCTCGCCTCGCCTTCAGCGGACTCGAGAGGCCACCGAAGCAGTTTATCAACTGATGCATTGGTCCTTCGAAGCGGGCTATCGAAGGTTCGAATGGAAGTGCGATGCGGCGAATCACCGCTCGAGGCGCGCGGCGGAGCGATTCGGCTTCTCTTACGAAGGAGTATTTCGGCAGGCGACGGTCGTTAAGGGACGGAATCGTGACACGGCCTGGTTTGCGTGCATTGACAGCGAATGGCCAGCTCTCAAGGAGGCGTACGAGGCTTGGCTCGAACCCTCGAATTTTGACGCCAGCGGAACACAATTGCAGAGGTTGGGTGAATTGACGGCATCAATTCTTGCGTGCCAGGATCCTGTGCTTTGAGCTGCCAGTTGCCGAATAGTACGTGGTGGAGCGGATTGCCGGCTCCTCCGCCACGCGGGTGCCCACACTTGTTCAATGCACAAGTGACTTCGAGGTCGAAATTGCAAAGGTGGTTTCGGATTCCAGCACGCGCGTGGTATGATTGCAAAAAGCGAGGCGGCCGGTCGGGCAGATGACACGCAAGCTATTCGGTACTGATGGCGCGCGCGGGCGCGTCAACACGCATCCCATGACTGCGGATGCCGTTCTGCGTCTCGGTGCTGCAGCAGGACACTATTTTCTCCGGGACGGTTCCGCCACGCACCACGTCATCATCGGCAAGGACACGAGGCTCTCCGGCTACATGTTCGAAAACGCCTTGACGGCAGGTTTCACGTCTACCGGCATGAACGTGCTGCTGCTTGGTCCGGTGCCGACGCCTGCCGTTGGTTTTCTGGTGCGGTCCATGGGAGCCGACGTAGGGGTGATGATTTCGGCCAGCCACAATCCTCATGAAGACAACGGCGTGAAGTTCTTCGGACCCGACGGCTTCAAGCTTTCGGACGAAGCCGAGGCCGCAATTGAGGCAATCATGGCGGGCGACATCAAGCTGGCTGATCCGGTCAGCATCGGTCGCGCGCAGCGAGTGGAAGGCGGGCTTTCCAGCTATGTCGAGAATCTGCATGCCACGCTTCCAGGCGATCTGGACCTTTCCGGCATGAAGGTCGTGATCGATTGCGCAAACGGAGCCGCCTATCGTGCGGCGCCAGAATTGCTCGGCAGGCTGGGCGCCGCAGTGACGGAAGTCGGCACGTCGCCCGACGGGAAGAACATCAACGAGAACTGCGGCACGACATGTACGACCACGGCTGCAAGAACCGTGTCGGCCAGCGGCGCCGATGTCGCGATTTGCCTGGATGGCGATGCAGACCGGGTGATGATCATCGACGAAACGGGCGAAGTTGCCGATGGCGATCAGATCATGGCGCTGTTCGCGGCGCGCTGGGCCGATGAGGGCCGACTTCAGGGCAACACCTTGGTGACGACAGTGATGTCGAATCTAGGCCTGGAACGTTTCCTGGCGGGTCGAGGCGTCTCTCTTCTGCGCACGTCCGTGGGCGACCGTTACGTGGTCGAGGCAATGCGCGCCGGCGGGTATAATCTCGGCGGCGAGCAGTCCGGGCATATCGTCATGACGGACCATGCGACGACTGGGGACGGCCTTCTTGCGGGAGTTCATTTCCTGGCCGAGATGCAACGTACCGGACGGTCGGCAAGCGAACTACGCCACATGTTTGAGCCGGTTCCACAACTCCTCAAGAACATTCGATGCTCGAAGCACGCGCAGCCTCTCGAGTCGGCGACCGTGAAAGGCGCGATCACGGAGGCCGAGAAACGACTGGCAGGGACCGGTCGCCTCCTGATTCGTCGGTCAGGAACCGAATCGCTGATTCGAGTAATGGCGGAATGCGAGGACGAAGCGCTCCTGAAGGAAATCGTGGACGGGATCGTGGCTGATGTCGAGGCGGCAGCCTGAACCAGTCTCACCGATGCTGGTCTTGCATTTCGTATCGGGCGACAAGTGTTTCGGGAGATGCGCCGAGGAGATAACGCACGAGCGTGCCGAGATTGCCGATGCTTCGTCGCATCCATCCCTCGGTCTCGTAACGATCGGCTGACGTGAGCGCGATTGAGTTGAGCGGGCGAAGGCGACCCTTGAGGCGGCGGGCAAGGGCCACGTCCTCCATCAGCGGAATGTCCGGCACTCCACCGACTTCCTCCAGCGTTGCACGTGCGACCAGCAGCCCCTGGTCACCATAGGGCAGCCCAAGGAGGCGTGAGCGAAGATTCGCACCACCAGCGACCAGTCGTGGCGCGAAGCCGTTCGCCCGAAACCGGAGCCGGAACCAGCCCGCCTTGTCCGGATGGTTCTCAATGTGCCTGCGCGCGGCCTGAGCCCAGCCATCCGAGAGATGTGTGTCGGCGTGAAGAATCAGCACCCAAGGAGCCCGTGCAGCAGCAACCCCTCGCGCAATCTGCCCTCCGCGTCCCTTTGGGCCGGTCACGAGTGTCGCTCCTAGTTCTCTTGCAACGTCTGCGATGCCGTCTTTCGAGCCACCGTCGGAAAGGACGAGCTCGGCGACCAGCCCGTCCGTCAGTCCGCCAAGAAGCGCCTCGGTCGTGGCCGGCAGGGCATGGGCCGCGTTGAGCGAAGGAATGATGACGGCAATAGGTGCGGGCATGGCTGCAATTTGGCTGGCAAGTCCCTATATTGGCCCGGAAACCCGCAGGAGGCCAGCATGGGCGGACGCAAGGTCATTCGGATTGCCGGAGCTGACCGGGAGGATTTCCTCCAGAACCTCGTCACCAACGACGTGGCACGCCTGAAGGACGGGCTTGTCTGGGCTGCTCTCCTCACGCCACAGGGCAAGTATCTCGCGGACTTCTTTCTCCTCTCCGACGGGGACGCGATTCTGCTCGATGTGGCGGAGGGGCTTGCGAAGGGGCTGATGCAGCGCCTCCAGATGTACAGGCTACGGGCAGACGTGACGATCGAGAAAACGGACATCATCGTTGCACGAGGCCTTGGCAATGCGCCGAAGGGCACGTTTCCCGACCCGCGAGACCCTACGCTGGGCTGGCGGGCCTATGACGGTCGAGCGGGCGAAGCGGCGGATTGGGAGGCGATTCGCGTCGCTGCAGGAGTGCCGGAAAGTGGCATCGAGTTGCTCCCCAACAACACCTATCCCCTTGAAGCGTGCTTCGAGCGGTTGAACGGCGTTGATTTCAAGAAGGGCTGCTACGTAGGCCAAGAGGTCACTGCACGGATGAAGCACAAGGCGAATCTTCGCAAGGGACTGAAACGGGTTCATGTCACTGGCGAGGCGCCGGTCGGCACTGAAGTCCTGAACGGCAAGGGGAAAGTTGCGGGTGCGCTCCATTCGCAGAGTGACGGTCTGGGGCTGGCTTTTTTGCGCCTGGACCGGGTCGATGACGCCATGCGGGCCGGAGATGCAGCCGTCAGACTTCGCGAGGACGGATGAGCCTGCAATGCCGATCGGCGAGGCGTTGAAGCGACAACAGGCAGGCCTGGGACAAGCGCATTCAGAGGATTGAACGGCCCCGCAAAAGGCTTTCAATGGCATTTAGAAGTGGCCTGGTCGGGGAACATGCAATCTGGCCGGTCCGGATCTGCCCCACCTGTCACGATTTGACCAAGTCCAGGATTTGAGGACTAGCCATTCTCCTGGACACCGAAACCGCCGCAGCCCGTGGCAAAGCGTGCGGCCGCCACTGCGCCGATCTTCATCTGCCGAATGACCTGAGTGGCCTGACAGGACCTGGGATGTCGAGCGGGCTGCAGGCCTTCTGTACGGAGGCAGCATGCCTTTCTGCCTCCGCCACGCTACTTGGCCGGTCCGGACAATCGCGATCCTACGATTCCTCTGCCAATGACCGATCGAGCGCTTCTTGCGATCCCGATTCCGACATCGCCCGACGCAGTTCGTTCGGCATTCCAGCCCGTCGATCAACGTCGAAGCGAATTTGCGGCATCCTTTCTTGGATCAGCCGTGCCACAAGCACCCAAGGTTCCCCATCGCGCGGCTGCATTGCGTCACCACCCTTGAGCGGCGCTGGCCCTTGCGCGAAGGCGATTCGGGGAACGGGACCGGGAAGTTCGTCCCTTGCCATCTGCATGAGGGGGAAATAGGTTCCGCGCAAGGACTTGCCGGCACAGTGCCGGGGCTTCCGTTTCGCCTGGCCGGCAAGGCATGCAGGAAATGGAGGAGTGTTCGATGGACCGGTTGAATTCCATTATAGACTCGATCAATGCGTTTGCGTGGGGGCCACCCATGCTCGGCATACTCGGCGTGACCGGTGTTCTCCTGACGCTGGGCCTTGTTTTCATGCCCTGGCGCAGGGTTGGTTACGGGTTCCGTCTCCTGTTCGACAAGGAGACCGTCGGCCAAGGCGAGGTCAAGCCGTTCAACGCGCTGATGACGGCGCTGTCGGCGACCGTCGGCACCGGGAACATTGCAGGAGTGGCAACTGCGATCGCGCTGGGCGGTCCGGGAGCGATCTTCTACATGTGGCTGATTGCCCTCTTTGGCATGGCGACCAAGTATGCGGAGGCAGTATGCGCGGTGACCTACCGCGAAGTGGACGCGACCGGCAAGTATGTCGGCGGGCCCATGTACTATCTGCGCAACGGCGTTGGCGAATTTGCCCCTGAACTCGGCAAGTGGCTTGGCATCGCCTTTGCGGTCTTCGGGGCGATAGCTGCGTTCGGCATCGGCAACGCGGTTCAGGTCAACTCGATGGCCGCCGCCCTCGGCGGCAGCTTCAACGTTCCAACATGGATTACGGGCATTGTTGTCGCCGCATTGGCGGGCTTTGTCATCATCGGCGGGATCAGCCGGATCGGCGAAGTGGCTGGCAAGCTGGTGCCCGCCATGATCGTGCTCTATGTCGGCACCGCACTCGTGATCATCATCATCAACATCACGGAAGTTCCTTCGGCCATCGGATTGATCTTCACCCATGCATTCACGCCGGCGGCCGCAACTGGTGGGTTTGCGGGCGCTGCCGTGGCGGCGGCAATCCGCTTCGGCGTTGCCCGGGGCGTGTTCTCCAACGAGTCCGGACTGGGCTCGGCAGCCATCGCCCATGCGGCGGCGCAGACCAACAGCCCAGTCAGGCAGGGCGTCATCGCGATGCTTGGGACCTTCATCGACACCATCATTGTCTGCACGATGACGGCCCTGGTCATCCTTACCTCGGGCGCATGGACCATGACCGGTGCCGACGGTGGCGGACTGACCGGTGCAATTCTTACCTCGACAAGTTACGAGACGTCGATTGCCGGCGGCCAGTACATTGTCACGATCGCGCTTGCGGTGTTCGCGTTCACGACGATTCTCGGCTGGTCGTATTACGGGGAGCGTTGCTGGCAGTACCTGTTCAGCGAGAGGAGCCTTCTCGTCTATCGGGCGCTCTGGATCCTGGCGGCGCTTTCGTTTGCGAACGTGAAGGTTGATTTCGTGTGGAACCTGTCTGACACGCTGAACGGGCTGATGGCGGTTCCCAACCTGATCGGCCTGATCCTGCTGGCGCCAATGGTGTTCAAGGTGACGCGCCGTTACTTCGAGGACGAGGGAATGCCGCTGGCGAGGCCGCTCAAGGAGGCCTGACCGCAACGGGAGTGCACGGTGGGCTGAAGGCCTGTGTGCCGGGGCCGAACGCTGGCAGTGTCATGTGCCTTGTCGACATGCGTGACATCCACGCGGTGGACGCGAGGAACCTGACACCGCCGACGTGCGGCTTGCTCGAGGGCGCAGTTCCGAGTGGCTGCGCCCAATTGAAATGATCGGAGTCAGATTCGCCAGAGCGTCGGCTCCTGCATCGAGCAGGGCGTCTGTCTAGGATGGATCTCGATCAACGGCAGCAGAAAAGTGCAGCGGTGTCGTCTTTCCGGCACCGACAGATCTGGCGCGGTTGAGGTTCACTCGTCCCGCAATCAGGAAGTGAGCCATGAGGGCGCCGGCGCAGCCGACAAATGGCCATTTCCTGAAATCGGGATCGTGGAAGGCTTGACGGTCGAGACGATGGGTGGTCGGGTTTGCAAGACAGTTGTGGGTTAACCTCGGGGCGGAATGGAGGCGGGCGTTTTGTGCAGATAGACGGACTTCAATACGCAAACTGGTCGGAAAAGATCTTTCGCCAGATGCGCGAGGGTGGGGTCGACGCCGTTCACGTGACCATTGCCTACCATGAGACCTTCCGCGAGGCGGTGCTGAACCTCGAACGCTGGAACCGTTGCTTTGAAACTTTTCCAGACCTGATCACGAAGGGGTTGACGGCGCATGATGTCAAACGCGCCCAGGAGACCGGCCGCACGGCAATCTTCTTTGGCTTCCAGAATCCAAGCCCCATCGAGGACGACATCGGTCTTGTCGAGATATTCCACGCACTTGGCGTTCGTTTCATGCAGTTGAGCTACAACAACCAGTCGCTCTTGGCGACGGGTTGCTACGAGGAGGAAGACAGCGGCATCACGCGCATGGGCCGACAGGTTATTCAGGAGATGAACCGTGTCGGCATTGTGGTGGATATGAGCCATTCCGCAGATCGCTCCACGATCGAGGCCGCAGAGATATCGGAGCGCCCGATCACGATAACACACGCAAACCCTCACGAGTGGGCACCTGCCTTGCGCAACAAGAGGGCCGATGTGATCCGGGCAGTCACCGAAGGCGGTGGCATGTTGGGGTTTTCGCTCTACCCGCATCACCTCAAGGACAAGTCCAATTGCACCATCGAAAGCTTTTGCGAGATGATCGCACGGACGGCTGACGCCTTTGGCACGGAACACTTCGGCATTGGTTCGGATCTTTGCCAGGATCAGCCGGACAACGTGGTTCAATGGATGCGCACTGGGCGCTGGACGAAGGAGGTCGACTACGGGGAGGGATCGGCAACCTCGCCCGGGTTCCCGCCAATGCCAGGCTGGTTCCAGGACAATCGGGACTTCGCGAACATCGAGAAGGGATTGCAGACTGTCGGCATGAACGATTCCGAGATCGGAGCCATCATGGGAGGGAACTGGTACAGGTTCTTCGCCAAGAATTTCGGGCCAAGTTGACCATGAGCGGCCGACAGGCATCGCTCCGCGATCCGTCCCGAATCATGAAACTGGCGCGCCTCGGCTCCATGCACCAAAGCCGATTGAGCTTCATGCGGGTTCTGACGCGCCGCATGGCCTGTGAGAACTGGAAATTTGCGCGCACCGCCTTCGACATGGACGAGAGGGGCACAGGCCGCGCGATCTACAGGATTGATTGTCCGGACCGCACCTATTCCATGGTGGCTTTTGGCCATGACCTGCCTGACGAGATGCGATCGGACCGGGTGATCGCAGAGGCTTGGGACGCGACCTTCGCGCTCCTTGACGGTGTGCCGGACGAGACGGACATTGAGCGTCTTGCGGTCAATGTGCCCCTTCAGGAGGCCGGCCGGTACAGCGAGCGCGAACTTGTCGTGTCACGGGCCAACCGATCGTCGCGGCTTTGGGAGCATGTGGTGGCAGCGCTCGCGGCGGGAGCGCAGCCAGACTCCAAGCAACTGGATGCCGTCGGATACCTGATGCGGACGACGGCGGTATATGGTTCAGGCAAGTTCGGAGCCGTGGATTACGCTCACGTCCGTCGCCGACCCGAGTTTGCTGCGCCCTTCCAGGCGGAGATGCTGATAGTTTACCTGATCCGGGCATTCGTGCGCGACCTTGTCGAACACGTGGCGCGTTGCCGAGGCGGCGAACTGGCGGTAGCGCTGGACCGCGGCACGGCGAGGAAGCTCGGCATCGGCAATGCGACCGGGCTGGGAATGGCGCCCTTCATCGTCAATCACGCGGCGCTCTTCAATAGCTGGATTGCGGCACGTGAAGAGGCGATCCGACGTGTTCGGTCGGTCCCGACGGCAACCGAGGCGGAACTGGCGGTGTTTCTCGACAGGCTACAGCGCAGCGAGATTCTCGTTCGCAACTGGCGTTCCGGGCACTCGGTTCAGCGGGCAAAGGTGGAAAGGCTGCAAGTGGACTTGCAGTTGATCAAGGCTAGGGTTGAAGACTGGCCGGTCGGGGAGAACTGTCCGTGGGACCGCCTTGTTGAGTGGTCCGAAGCGGCCCTGAGCGAAGAAGGGCAGGAGTGCCTGGCCTCGTTGATTCTCGAACCGTATGGGACACTCGTGGACAAACTTTCCGAGGTGATGGCAGATCCGAGTGACGGCGACTTCCGAATCGACGGATCGATGTCGGTGGCGGAAACATGCGGGCTGTATCGGGAGCATTACGGTTGGGCGCTGAACATCGATTGGGGGCTGCCCGAAGAGACGGCGCGTGCATGGTACATCTCGGAAGAAAAGCTTGAGCCTCGCCTCGGCGAGCGCCACGAGGAAGACATCGCGGATTTCGAGCAGCCGCTTTCCCCGGGCCGCGACGCGGCGCGCGCGTATGCCGATCTTGAACGCTGGGCACCCAACGAAACGGTAGCTGCCTTCCTATTGAAGCACCCCGAGCACCGTCATGTCATTCGCCGCGTGCAGGTGTGCCGTACCGCCCCCTATGCCGAGATACATGACAACACGATCAGCGCCACAATGCTGCCGATCGACATGTTGCGGGCCAAGCTGAGCTTCTTCGGCGCCACGAATTTCGATCCGAAGTCGGATCGCTGGGTGCGCATCAGGATGTATGCAGGTGCGCCATATCCCGGCGACCTCGATTCCGAAAACTGCGAAGACTGGGTCTATCCGGAGCTGGTCGCGTGAGCCGGTCGCTGAACGAGGTTGAAACCATCGCATGGAAAGCGACACGCGGGGCTGGATACCCTTGGGGAATTGCGGAGGAAGCCGCTGCGGCCATCCGATGGTTGGCGGGACGCGGCATCGATGGTTGCCTGCAACTGGCATCCCTGCTGGAACGGACTGACGGGTCGAAACTCGAAGACTGGTCGCCGGATCCGGGAGAGGTTTGGTCTGCACCCGGCGGTGTGCTCTGTCCACTGATGGCGGGCGCGGCCTTGTCCGATCATGCACGCCAGTTGCTGCAGCGACCACTTGAGTTCGGCCAAATGGCGTCGTCAGTCCTGTTTCTGCCATTCGCGGGCTGGGCGGCGGCAAGGATCGGCGCCAATTTGCAGGTGACCTGGTCTGGTGGTTCGTCGCTCACCGACGGGGTTGGGCTCGCCCTGCAAGGTGATCCGGGTTGGGACCTCTGCGGCGTGATGGTTGCGGTCAGTGGCGACGTGCCGGAATCCTGTCCCGGCGCGAGCCGTGCATTTCCCGATCCACAAGCATGGGACCGGCTTAACGAGTTCGCTCGCAGGGTCCATGCGCCGGCTTCCGAGACGTCCCGGCGATTCGGTGCAGGTGGTGCGGACGGGATTGACGACGATTGAGGGCATGGCGATCGAGGGCCGCGCTTCACTGGCGAGTTGCTAAGGCGTGCCTGGCATTCCGAGACGGTTTGCGATTTCCCGTGGCTCGCTTGTTGCATCTTCTGGCCCGTTTGAACGGGCCGAGGCCTTTGAGGATCAGTATGGGCTCGCGCAGCGACGACAGGAAACCTGTACATCTCGTTTTGGGATGAACGGCTGGCGCCGTGCCAGCTGCTACTGCAGGAGAAACCGGCGGCGATTGCGGCACAGCAGCCGGATCGGATGACGAGGGTTGCCTGCGCAGAGATGGGAGATGAGCGCGACGAGGCCGAATGCGAAATGGTCGGTCGTCGCGCTGCCGTTGAGTACGGCCCCTGCGCAGACCACGCCAGTCCCGTCAACGCTGATCCAGGCTTTGCGCCAGCCGCATCAATTGCACCGCCTCGGCACGATAGCCGTAGAGGTCATCGCCCCGGTTGGCATTGGCAAGTGCAATCGCATCATCCCAAGACCAATCACCCAAGTAGTTCGAGCCGCGCAAGAGCTGCCCGAAGCCGGCAATCGCGGCGGCAAACCCGGCTTCGGGCGAGGGTGCCAGATCGGCGGTGACCGGCTGTTCGATCAGCCGGCTGGTCGTGGTCCCCGGCGACTTGTATCGCAGCCGCAGAAAGCCCAGCTCGTCCGAGGTGCTGGTGATCTCATCGACCTGGAAGCGAAGCGGGTCGGTCAGCCGCGCGGGCGAGCCCACGGGCGTGACTTCGTAAATCGCGGTGACGGAATGACCCGCGCCGATCTCGCCGGCATCCACTGCGTCGTTGTTGAAATCCTCGCGTCGCAGAGTGCGGGTCTCGTATCCGATCAGCCGGTACTCGGCGACCTGCGAGGGGTTGAACTCCACTTGGATCTTCACGTCATCGGCAATCGGATACAGCGCGCCCGAAAGCTGGTCCACAAGTACCTTCCGCGCTTCGCCGAGAGTGTCGATATAAGCCGCGGTACCGTTGCCGTTCTGCGCCAACACCTGCATCGTGGCATCGTCCAGATTGCCACGCCCAAAGCCCAGAACCGACAGGTAAGCACCAATCCCGGCCTGCCGCTCTATGAACTCCTTCAACCTCTCGGGGTCGGAAATCCCTACGTTGAAATCGCCGTCGGTGGCGAGGATCACGCGGGTCACTTCGCCATCCACGGTCATGCCACGTGCTGTGGCGTAGGCCTGTTGCAGCCCGGCCTGACCGGCGGTGGGCCCGCCCGCATACAGCCGGTCGAGCGCGGTGTGGATTGTGTTCCGGTCCCGCGCCGGCGTCGGGTCCAGCACCTGCCCGGCAGTGCCCGCATAGGTCACGATAGCCACCTCATCTTCGGGTCGCAGTTGCTCCAGCAAAAGACGGAAGGACTGCTTCAGGATCGGCAGCTTGTTGGCTTCGTCCATCGAACCGGACGTGTCGATCAGGAAGACGAGGTTCAGCGGCGGGCGGTCCTCGATCTCAGGCAGGGCGCCTTGGATTGCGATCTGCAACAGCTTCGTGTCTGCATTCCACGGTGTCGGACTGACCGAAACGGTGGGCTGGAACGGCGCGTCCCCTTCAGGCGCGGGATGCGCGTAGGGGAAGTAGTTGATCATCTCTTCTACGCGCACGGCTTCGAAAGGAGGCAGGTAGCCATTCAGCAGTGACGACCGAACCACCGAATACGACGCGGTGTCCACGTCGATCGAGAAGGTCGAGACAGGGCTTTCCGCCGCCACCTTGACCGGGTTGTCGTTTGCATTGGCGAATTCCTCGGTGCGGTCTTCCGCCGAAAACCACGATGGCTCGACAATCTGGAGTTTGTTCTCAACCGCTTCCGTGACGTAAGTGGAGTCTTCGCGGTCCCGGGATGCGGTGGTCGGCGACAGCGCGCGAAGGCGCCGCTCGGCAGATACGCGGTCGGCTGAAGACGGCACCTCCGCGGTCGCGCCAGCCTGCGCTTGGTAGTCAGGCACTGGTTCAGGTGTCACGGCCTCGCGGTTGGCGGAAATTGTCGGCGGACCCAGCGCGTCACCAATCGGCAGGAGCATGACTGCACCGAAAGCGACGATCGCAGCGCTCGCGGCTAGCGCCACGCGATTGGACAGAAAGTTCAGCAACATCCTTACCTCCCTGAAAAAACCCGTTTCCGGGCAGTCAGGGGTTTGACGCAGGGCGTCCACCGATCCTTGGAACCGTTCAAAGTTCTTCCGCGCCAACGCAAGATTGGCGGTCTTGTTCGCGTCATCCGGCGCGGGCGTGGCGGTGCGCATGACCGCTTTCAGTTTTTCAAGATCATCGTCGTTCATGTCCGATCCTCGGTTTCGCGCTGGGCGCGAATGATCTTCTTTGCCTCTGATATCCGCCAGCTGATCGTGCCTTCGGAGACGCCCAGCACCTGTCCGGCGTCGGCATGGGTCAACTCGTCCAGCACCAGCGCGAGCGTGTCGCGCAGGTCGTTCGGCAGGGCGCGCATCGCCTGCCTCAGCCACCTCACCTTGTCGGCTGCCTCCGCGTTGGCCGCGCGGCGATCCAGCTCCTGGTCTCCCCAGCCGGCTGCGGCCTTCGCATGTGCGGCCGCACGGCGTCGGCGATCATGAGCGGCGTTCACTGCCACGCGGTAGAGCCAAGTGGCAAACCGCGCGTCGCCCCGGAATCCGGCCAGTTTCGCTGGCAACGCGGCGCAAATGTCCTGTGTCAGGTCCTCGGCCTCGGCCCGGCTGCCGGTGAGGCGAAAGCACAGTGCGAAGAGCGAGTCATAGCGCCGCTCCAGCAGTTTGGAAAATGCTGCCGCATCGCCGCCTGCCGCGGCGAGGGCAAGCTCTTCGTCGCTTGTGGCCATGTACATTACGGTTGTTTGACGCACGCCGAAGGTCAATCCTTGGCAAGAGTCATGCACCAGCGTTCGTGGACACCGCTACCTTTCGGCTCCCCGGGTTTTTGCATTCCCTTTCGAGGTGAACGAACTCCGGTTCCCCGGCAGGTCAGCGCCCGACTCGCGCTTGGCAGCGGCAAGTTCGCCCACCGAGATCGTTCTGGGACACTGTCCGAAAAACCGTCAGATTAGCTGCGATGCCGCCGCCTCGAAGGCATTCTTCGTCACTTCCAGATCGTCGTCGTCGAGGGCAAGACAGCAATAGGTCTTGCCAGGGGGCCTAAGAAGCCCATGGGCTCGGAGCGCCTCGTTCCAGGAAGCGGTGCGAGCGTTGTCCGCTGTCTGAACATCGCGATAGTTTCGGACATCCCGGTCGGTGAAGACAACGTCGAACAAGGGCGGTGCGCCGACTAGCCGATACGGAATGCCCGTCGGCTCAAGCGCGTCACGGGCCAGTCCCATGACCGTATTGCCGAGGTCTTCCAGACGCGCGTATTGATCGGGGCGCCGCAGGATCTCGAGGGTCTTGAGGCCCGCGACCGCTGCAATCGGGTTGCCGGAAAGCGTCCCGACCTGCATCAGCCAACCCTGTTGGCCTGCTAGGCTCTTGTCGAAATGCTTCAAGATTTCGGCCCGTCCGGCGATCGCGGCCAAGGGAAACCCGCCGCCGATGATCTTGCCTAGCGTCGCGATGTCGGGCGTTACGCCGTAAGCTTCTTGCGCGCCGCCAAAGGCAAGCCGGAATCCGGTGACGATTTCGTCGAAGATCAGGACGATCCCATGCTTGTCGGCTTCCTCCCTGAGAACCTGCAAGTATCCGGAATCCGGAGGAATGATGCGTTGCAGCGGCTCGACGATGATGCCAGCGACCCGGTCTCCCCATTCCGCAAGGAGCGAGCGAACGTAGTCCGGATCGTTGAATGGCGCGATCAGCACGTCGGAGGCGACTCCGGTCGGAATCCCGGCGCTGTCAGGCACGGCTTCCGGGAAGTTCACGAGTCTTTCGGGCGCAAGCGACATCTGCGCCTCGGCGCTCATGCCGTGATAGCCGCCTTCGAACTTGACGATCTTGTCGCGACCCGTGAAGGCGCGGGCCAGCCGCATGGCGTACATGTCCGCCTCGCCGCCAGTGGAGACGTATCGGAGCTGCTCGGCGCAGGACAGGGCTCGGCAGATCTCTTCCGCAAGCTCGATTCCAGCAGCATTGTTGGCAAAAAAGGTCTGGCCCTTGGGCAGTTGCTCCGCCACGACCTCCAGCACCTCCGGGTGGCTGTGGCCGAGGATCAACGGACCCGAGCCGATCAGGTAATCGACATACTCGTTGCCGTCTACGTCCCGGACACGTGCGCCCCGACCCTCGTGGATGACGATTCCGGGATCGAAATTGCCGAACCCGCCCGCCGGCAGCACGGCCTTCGCACGCGCGATCCAGTCGGTCTGCGATTTGATCGTGGTCAATGTCCCACTCCTGAATCAGGTTAAGGTCGCCGAGGATGTTAGGGTCGGGCTCAACTGCGAACCCCGGACATTCGGGAGACGCGATGGATCCTTATTCACGGCTTGGCGTTCTCCGGTCAAGGCACGGTCCGACAAAGTCCGAGATAGCCGAATGGGCTGCGTCAGTAGGGGCCGGGAACAATGGGGCTGCCATCAACGAACCGTTCGAAGCGAAACCGCGACAAGTCGAAGCCCGTCGGGCGGTCCAGCACGAGGTCGGCGAGGACCCGGCCCGCACCGGGCCCGATCCCGAAGCCGTGTCCGCTCATGCCGGTGCCGATGAACAGCCCAGGGAGCGATGGTACTTCGCAGATGTAGGGCACGGCATCGGGAGTCACGTCGATCATCCCTGCCCAAGTTTCTGCAATGCTGGCCTCTTCCAGCCAAGGCGCCCGCTTGCGGAGGTGTTTCATTAGGCGTCGCTGGCCTTCCTTTGACGGAGGTGGATCGAGAACGCGCATCCGCTCGAATGGCGTAACCTCGTCGGCACGCCAGCGAATCTTGGAACCCCATGCGCCCGGATAACCCGCGGGAGGCTTCGGTCTGAGGCGCAGATTTCCGGCCGACCTCCACATCAGCTTCGCGAACTTGCTCAGGTCCTGGAACGAGCGGGCACACACGTAGTGCTCGATGAGGTTCCCGGTTGTTACAGTATGACCGCCATCCGCACGACGGCTCGTAGCGAATCCGGGCATGGAAACGTTCGGAAGCCCGCGGTCGGCCACGGGGTGGGTGCGGCCAACCGTCGAACGTACGATGAGTTGCGGCAAATCAATTCCCGCATTCCGCGCAAAGCAGGTGGACCAGGCACCGCCTGCCAGCACCACGCGGTCTGCCCGTACGGGCCCGCGTTCGGTGTGGACACCGGAGACATTGCCGGCCCTGGTTTCGAGGGTGCGCACGGCGCAGTCCTCAGTGATCGACACACCGACCCGCCGCGCCGCACGCGCCAACGCCGGTACAGCGACAAACGGTTCCGCCCGCCCGTCGCTCGGGGTCAACATTCCGCCGACCCACTGTCCCTCAAATCCGGGACATGTTCCCTGCGCTTCCGTCGGCGAAAGCATCCGCGTGTCTAGTTGGTGTTCCCTGGCGAGATCATGCCAATCCTCGTACTTGGCGAGAGTGCGTTCGTCCTCGGCGAGATACGCCAAACCGCATCCTACGAAGGCGAGGTCCTTCTCTCCGGTTTCAGTCGCGAGACTCCGCCAGATCCGATTCGACTCCATCACGATGGGCAACTCGTCCCGGTCCCGACCCTGCTGGCGGATCCAGCCCCAATTGCGGCTTGACTGCTCGCCGGCAACTCGCCCCTTCTCGATCAGCGTGACCTTCGCGCCATGCTGCCCGAGGAACCAGGCGGTCGAGGTGCCGATGATCCCGGCGCCGATCACCACGACGTCAGCGGCTTCCGGAATTGGGTCGGCATGGACGATTGGCGTGGCTTCGGAAATTACCGGCATGCGGGACTTCTCCGAGCGTGTCGACGGGACGCGAGCTTGAGCGAAGCATCGCGGAATGCGATCTGGTCAGGGAAGTCAGGGTCGTGGATCATGTGCGCGACGGACCTGCACAGGCGCCCACGGCACGTTTCGACCACTTTGCTGGGGCCGGCGTACCTGGGTCGGCACGACCCTGCGGGAATCGGCGCAAATTCCGTGATCGCGGCTGATTTCCACGTGCATTGGCCGGGATACAATGCGGGTTCGAACTTGCCGATTCCACCTGCGGGCAGCACGGCCTTTGCACGCACCACCCTGTCGGCTTGCAATGTGATGGTGGTCAATGTCCTACTCCAATGTCAGGTCCGGGTCTCCGAGGATGTCCGGATCGGGCTCGATCCCGAGACCTGGACCTTCGGGAGGCGCGATGCATCCTCCTTCACGGCTCGGTGCGTTCGGGTCAAGGCGCGGGCCGACATAGCCCGAGAGATCGCACGTGTTCAGGAGACGCGAGGGCGGCGTCGTGGCCGCCAAATGCAGGAGCGCGGCGGTGGTGATGTCCGATCCCCAAGTGTCTTCGATGCACATCTTGGCGCCCAGATGCAGGCAGAGTTCGCGGGCGGTGCGACAGGCCGAAATGCCGCCGAACTTGGAAAGCTTGAGCGCGACCGCGTCCATGCAAGCCCGCGCGTGGCCCTCGAGAAGGGTCTCCGTGTCAAAGGCCGCCTCGTCAAGCTTCATCGGAAGGCCAGTCGCATCGCGAACTCTGGCGCAATCGGCGATGGAACGGCACGGCTGCTCAAGCATGATGTCCAGGTCGCGTACCGCGCGGCCGACACGCGTGGCTTCAAGCGAAGTGGCACCCATGTTCCAGTCACCGTAGACAAGCGGCCCGGGTCCGACGGCTTTCCGGACTTCGGTCAACCGCTCGACATCGGTCTGCCAGTCTCCAGAGGCGCCAAGCTTGACCTGGAATTGCCTGATGCCTAGCGCCTTGGCTTCGCGAGCGATGTGCGCCATTTCGTCCGGAGCGATGCAGGTGATGGAATGATACAGCGGCATCGAATCCGCTTGGCGTCCGCCGAGAACGCGGTAGAGGGGCAGGGCGGCGACCTTCGCCGTCAGATCCCAAAGCGCAATGTCGATCGCGGACTTCGCGTAGACGTGTCCCTGCAACCAGGCGTCTGCTTTCGACAAGACGGCGTCCGGCCCGATCGGGTCGCTGCCGAGCAGTATCGGTGCAAGTTCGGCGATCGCTGGCTGAACACCACGCGCGTAGGCTGGAAGGTAGTGGGGGATCGGGCAGACCTCTCCCCAGCCGGTGACGCCCGCGTCGGTGTCGAGCGCCAAGATCACGGTTTCGACTGTGTCGCAGGTCTTGCCGTCGGCCATGTTATAGGCCACGTGGCTCTTCAACGGCAGGTGCCAGAGACGAACGGCGGAGATCTTCAAGATCGCGCTCCTGTTGCCGCGCGAGGAACTCGATGCCACGAGCCGGCGGCGTGAATTTCTTCGATGCAGGCAAGACAGGTGGCCTGCCCAAGGATTGCAAGCAGGCGCACGTTCACGTCGCCCCGTAGACCGCGACCGGCTCGCCAAGGGCCGCCTCGTCGGGATGAACGCCAAGGCCCGGCGATTCGGGAAGGTGAAGATGGCCGTCCCTGTTGCGTGGCCCCTGGCCCCGCGCAATGTCCTTTGCCAACATGTCCTGACAGGCCCAGACCGCCAACCGACGGGCGTCCGGCACCGTTGCGGCGAGGTGCAGCGCCTCCGCGTCGGCCAGCACCGATCCGCCGGTTGCCATGATGAACATGTCAATTCCGTGGGCAAGCGCGACGTCGCGCATGCGCGCCGCCTTGGTCAAGCCTCCAACCCGGTTGAGCTTGATGCCGAACACTTCCGCAAGACCGTCACGTGCGATGCGGGTGGCGTCCTGAAGTGTCACAAGGCTTTCGTCCACGCTCACTGGTGCGGAATGCAGCGAACGGATGGCAGCGATGTCGTCAAGGGTTTCGCAGGGTTGCTCGAACATGACGCGAAGATCCTCTGTCGCCTGCATCACGCGAAGAGCCTGTTGACGTGTCCAGCCTCGGTTCGCGTCATAAAGTATGACTTCGTTCGGTCCGCGGTGTGCTTCCACGTCCCGGATTCGAGCAATGTCCAGTTCGACGTCACCGCCGATCTTGACGGAATGGGCCACGTAGCCGCGTTCGCGATACCGGTTCATGACGTCACGAGTGTCTTCGACTGTCTTTGCACCGACCGAGGAGGCGATGGGCGCGGGCGACCGAGAGCCGCCTCCCATGAGGTCCGAGACTGGCAGTCCCGCGGCTTGGCCTGCGATGTCCCAGCAGGCCATGTCGACGGGAGCCTTGGCATGAAGATGCCCAGGAAGTGCGAGGTCCATGGCACGTTCCACATCCAGTACCTTCCTTGGATCGAGGTTCAGGACAAAGGGTGCCATGGTCTCAATGCCAGCCCTGATTCCGGGGCCATGCGCGGCAACGTAGGTGTGACCCCAAGGCGTTCCCTCGCCCCATCCGGACAGGCCAGCGTCAGTGTCGATTCTGACAAGCGTTGCGTCGAGCACCTCGAACTTGAGCCGTCCGCCCGAGAGCCAATACGGGTGCTCGAGCGGAAGATCGACCTTGTAGACTGCGATGCGGGTGATCTTCATAAGGTGGGAATTCCTGCATGTCCTGTGCGGTCAGGGGCATGCGCCAAGCCTGCCCGCAATTCGAATGGTGTGCAATTTCCATGGAGGGAAGCACAGCCGCCGTCCTGTGCGCCTGTCCGAAGCACACCCGTACAGAGAGCGTCCTCCGCCGCGTGCATCATGGGGTCACGACGATGTTGCCAACATGCTTCTTGGTGATGAACGCGGCTTGTGCCGCATGAAGCTCCTCAAGCGGCCAGGTTGCGGCGAGGTTCGGCTTGACCTTGCCCGCCTCGATCAGCCGGACAAGTTCCGGCATCACGTCTTCGGCGATCACCGTTGAACCGGTGAATGTCAGGTCATTGAGATAGAACGTCCTGAGGTCGAACTCGATGATCGGGCCGGCAATTGCGCCTGAGCATGTGTAGCGGCCGCCCCGCTCGAGGATGTCTATGAGGGAGGGCCATGACGGGCCGCCGACGATGTCGGCAACGACGCTGACGGTCTCGTCGGCAAGAGCGGAGCGAAGGTCGCCGGGGTCGCGCGGCAGGACGCGGTCGGCACCAAGGGCGGAGACTTCGGCATGCTTGGCCTCTGAAGCCATGGCAACGACCCTTGCCCCCTGGATTTTTGCGAGCTGGACAAGAGCCCCGCCGACACCGCCGGACGCACCTGTGACAAGCACCGTGTCCGAGGCTTCGACCTGTGCGCGTTGCAGCATCCCGAGCGCGGTGGAATAAGAGCAGGAAAACGTGGCAAGTTCCGGACACGTCAGCTTGGACTGGATGGTCAGGGCGTTCCGTGACGGAACGGTCGTGAATTCCGCGAACCCGCCGTCGCGTTCCGAGCCAAGATACCCGACCTTGTTCCTGTTCTTGGGATCTTCGAGGTCACGAATCCAGTTGTCGGTGATCACCCGTGCGCCGATGCGGGCCGGATCCACGCCATCCCCGACGGCCACAATCTCGCCACAAATGTCGGCACCTTGAATGCGGGGAAACGTGATCGACGCGCCACCCCAGCTTGGATCGTCCTGTCCCTCGACATCGAAGCCGTCGCCGGTCGTGCGTTCGGTGACCGCTTTCGAGTACCAGCCGGAACGCGTGTTGACGTCAGTGTTGTTCAGGCCGCATGCGCCGATCTTGATCAGAACCTCCCCGGGGGCAGGATCGGGTCGTGGCCAGTCGGCGTGTAGTACCATCTGATCCATTCCGCCATGGCCGAGGGTGACCATAGCTTTCATTGTTTCGGGCAAGGCCATGAGAATCCGTTCCTGAAAAGCGCAATTTTGCTCGACAGGCTAATCCCACGATTTTACCATCGTCAATGACGCATGGCATCAACGCATCATCCGAGGCGCATTTGGGACTTGCTTGCGAACGGACAGTCTGGCGTCCAGAAGGCGGAATGCCGTGCACCACCCGTCAAGGTCGGGCGAGCCCGTCACCGCGTCCATGAGGCAGGGACTTGCATCAATGACTGATCCGGTTCGTTCGCTCGCGGCCCGCTACTACACTGACCCGGATGTGTTCAAGGCGGAGAAGGGCGGGTTGCTGTCCCAGACATGGCAGTTTGCATGCCACGCAAGCGCGCTGCGGAATTGCGGCGACTACGTGACTTTCGAGATCGCAGGCGAGAGCCTGTTTGCGGTCAAGGGCAAGGACGATGTCATCCGAACCTTCTACAATGTGTGCCAGCATCGCGCGCATCAGCTCGTCAGCGGGACTGGGACGAAGCGGCTTCTGGTCTGTCCGTATCACTCATGGACCTACGAATTGACGGGCGAATTGCGCTCCGGTCCGAACATTGGAGTGGTCGAGGGCTTCGACAGATCGAGGATTTGCCTGACCGAAGTCAGGACCGAAGTTTTCCTTGGCTTTGTCTTCGTCAACCTGGATCCGAAGGCAAGCCCCATGGACGATTGGTTTCCAGGCGTTCAGGACGAGCTTCGGACCTGGGTGCCGGACTGGGAGTTCCTGCAGCCGATTCAATGGATCGAGATCCCGGAAAGCTGCAACTGGAAGGTATCGGTAGAGAATTATTCCGAATGCTACCATTGCAGCCTCAACCACCCGACGTTCGCGACAGGCGTGGTCAAGGCCGAGACCTATGACATACAGCCGCAAGGCTACTGCCTGCGCCACACGACCGAATGCCAGAACCTCGATGACATGACCTACGAAATTGATCGGTCCCGTGCTCACGCGGAGGAGTATTCAAGCTGGTTTCTCTGGCCCGCGTTCAGTTTCCAGGCCTATCCGGGAAACGTGCTTAACACCTATCACTGGCGTCCGCTCGACGTTGACCGGGTCGTAGTCTGGCGCGGGTGGTACGCGGTTGACGGCGAGGAGAGCGATGTGATTCTCGACCTTGCCCGACAGGACAGGGAGACGACGGTCGAAGAGGACATTCATCTGGTTGAGTCCGTGCAACGAGGCCTTCGGTCACGCGGCTATGCGCCGGGACCGCTGGTGATCGATCCGAAGTGCGGCGTGAACTCCGAGCATTCGGTCATGCATCTGCAGCGGTGGATGCGCGAGGCCGTGGATGTTTAGTGCCGCCCCTGTGCCGCCCGAGTCGAAGGCGCATGCCAGTTCGGCTCCGGGAGCCGGGCTGGCGGCGTGCAGTCAATGCAACTGGACCATGAAATGACCGTGTTGGCCGGGCATTGCCTGTGCGGCCGGGTCTCTTGGTCCTCACCGGGGCCGGTCACGCGCAACCTGGTCTGCCATTGCGAGGATTGCCGGCGCGCGACCTCGTCACCTTTCACCGCCTTTGTCGGGCTCGCGCCCGAGTCCGTTGTCTGGACGGGAGACGTCAATCACTTCGAGAGTTCCCGAGGCACGCAGCGCGGGTTTTGCCGGAACTGTGGTACCCGGCTGTATTTCCGGTCCGTGAAATGGCCAGGTGAAATCCACATCCATGCCGCGACGCTGGACAAGGGCGTAGACTACCGGCCGACCACGCAGGTCGTGCTGCGTTCCCGCGCGGCCTGGCTTGAAGATCTGCACACCCTGCCTGGTTGTCTGGAATTCGAAGCGCCGCCGAGGGATGCCGGTTCGTGAAGATGCCCGAAACATGGCAGGCAGAGCACAAGCTCTTCCCGCATCAGGTGGGATTCACCTGCCCGCCCTTCGACTACGACGCCGCGCCATCGGATTTCCTCCGAATGGCGCCGGATACCGTGGGCGTCCACGGCTGGATGCTCCATGTGCCCGACTACGCCCACGGCCTTGACCAGCGGAAGGCCAATTTCGGCATGATGGATGACTTCTGCCACTGCATGGCAAGAAATGGTGCCGACATTGCGGCGCAAGTCGGATCGAATTGGGTCCACGCGTCCGGTCTCGGCGTCGATGGCATCCGCGACCATTGCAGAGCCCTGTCCGACAGGTACGGTCTCGCGTTTCACATGGCGGGCTATGCAATGGTGGAAGCCCTGCGAGCTCTCAACGTCGAAAAGGTCGCGTTGAACGCCGCCTATCACTGGCCGGAATGGTGGCAGGGAACGAGGGATTTCCTTGAAGAGGCGGGCTTCGAAGTGCTCTGGGCTGGCAACTTTTGCGACCAGGGCTGGTTCGAAAGCCAGGAAGGGATCAATGCCTGCCGATGGATATTTGACGGCGAGCTTGCATTCAGGAGCTTCGAGTATGTTGCGGAACAGGCGCCGGTCGCAGACGCGTACCTGATCAGTGGCATGTGCAATTTCCGGTCCGGACCCAACGGGTTGCCACAACGGCCGGTGCATCTGACACGAGAACTCGAAGGACGACTCGGAAAACCTGTCGTCGGGCACGATACGGCGCTGTATTGGCGCGTCTTCAAGACACTGGGACTCGCCCCGGTGACGCCACAGGGCCAATTGCTGGAGAGCCTGCGTGACTGAACGTGCCGGAATGGGCAAGGCACGGGAGGTGGCGATCTGCGGCACTCCGGCGGAAACTCCTCCCAGCTCAGTTCTGGTCATGCCCTCGTACATGGAGCAGGACTGCAGTGCATAAGATCCTTGCTCTCTGGGCCGTGCCTCGGTCCACTTCTACTGCCTTTGAGTGGATGATGCGCCAGCGCGGCGACTTTGACTGTCTCCACGAACCGTTCGGCGAGGCATGGTACCAGGGTGAAGCTCCGCTTTGGCATCGCTTCGAGCCTGGGGCGAAGACCACCCCGGGGCTCACGCTTGAGAGCGCCTGGGATGACATCCGGGCCCGTGCGGAACGGGGCCCCGTATTTCTCAAGGACTTCCCTCACTACATCAGCCACATGTGGGATCCCGCGTTTCTGTCCCACTTCACGCATGCCTTTCTCATACGCAATCCCGCGAAGACCATTACGTCGCTATTCGACAAGTGGCCTGACGTCCACGAAGGCGAAGTCGGCTTCCCCGAATTGCGGGCACTCTTCGATCTGGTGAGTGCGCTTGAGGGCAGGGCGCCTCCAGTCATCGATAGCGACGACCTTCTGGAACGTCCGGCGGAAATGGTCAGGGCGTTTTGCAATGCGGTCAGGATTCCATTCTTTCCGGAAGCGCTTTCCTGGACGGCAGGCGGGGACCCGTCGGCGCACAGTTGGTGGGACGGCGGCTCGTTTCACGCCAACCTTGCAAGCTCAACGGGCCTGGCGCCCCAGCGGAGGAACTACGTGGATCTGAAGGACACGCCGCCGCGCGTCCAGCAGATCCATCGCCGGATGAAGCCGCACTACGACTGGCTTCATGCCCATCGCCTGACCCCTTGACGAGGGAGGCATCATGGCGATGCAACGAGAAATCACATGGCCAAGGTCGCGATGAGGCGCGTTTCTGACTTCGCGGGTTGTTCCGGGCGTTGCGATTGAAGGAACGAAAGTGCAAGACTGAGGCTGCGAACGGGTTTCGGTCACAGGTGTCGGAAACCGGGCGGCGGGACATGGGTCGGGAAATGTCCGAGTCCTCGACCTTAGGCGTTCATGAAATCACCAGATCGGGAGGTCAGGATGGGAATACTTGACGAGGAGCTGTTCGAGGCAGGGTTGAAGCAGAGAAAGGCGACGCTCGGTACGCAATACGTGGAGCAGAACCTGGCGGCGGCAGACGATTTCACGCGCCCGTTCCAGGAGGCGATGACCGCATGGTGTTGGGGATTCGGTTGGGGCGACGATGTGATTGATGCCAAGACCCGCAGCATGATGAACCTGTCAATGATTGGCGCGCTGGGCAAGATGCATGAGTGGGAGATTCACTGTCGGGGCGCATTGAAAAACGGCGTGTCGGTGGAGGAAATCCGTGCAATCATTCATGTCGTCGGCATCTATTGTGGCGTGCCACAGGCGCTTGACTGCTTTCGCGTTGCACGCAAGGTGTTGCAGGAAGCGGGGCAGCTTCCGGACAATGAGCCCTGAACTCCTGAATTCGACGGCCCTTTGGGGTCGCTGCCCGGTATCCATACCTGAGAACTCTTGGACATAGAGACTTGAAATACTTTATCTTTCAGTGGTCAATTTCTTTGTCCGAAGTTCTGGCGCGTCGATCGGTGCCTTCCCCGAACATGATGCATGCGGTGCATGGGCCCATTTGCATCCTGACCGCTGAGTGCCCAATCAGGAGTGCTGCATGCAGGAGACCGCACGAGACAATTGCGATCAGTTTCGCTTGAGATCGCGGACCGGGAGTTCTCGAAGTTGATCAAGAGAGTCGAGTGGGCGCCGCATCTGTGATCAGCCGATGCAGACGCCCAAAATCCGAAAGAGATCCCGGCTGCATTTCTCTGCCATTCCAGACAAACAGGCTTGCTGCGGCCAATGCGCAACTTTGCAACGACACCCTGAACCCTGTGTCTGCTATCCGTATGCCCCGGATTTCGATGTACGCAGGCCAGCGGTAACAAGCGCTTCGGCAAGCGCGACAGCACAACTCAGTCCGTCGATGATCGGAAGTCCGAATTCATTTGACAATTGCTCCACCAGGTCCGTCATCCCGGCACATCCGAGAACGATCGCATCCGACTTGTCCTCCCAGATGGCAACCTCGACGACGCGGCGAATGGCGTGCATGGTCTCGGGGGCCATGTCTTCCAGTTCCAGCACCGGAATGTCGGTCGCCCGCACCTTGGCGCAACGCGATGCCAGGCCGTATCGTTGCAGGTTGGATTCCAGCACAGGCACGGAACGGGAAAGAGTCGTGATGACGGTGAACTTGTTGCTGACCATACTGGCCATTGAGCAGGCGGATTGACCGATCCCCAACACGGGTGCGTCCACCATGCATCTTGCTGCATCCAGCCCAGTGTCATCGAAACAGGCGATTACGATGCCATCCGCGTGACTCTGGAGCTCAATTTGCTGCAGGAGTCCGGAGAGGCAGATTGCACCGTCATAATATCCCTGAATGCTTGGGGGACCGGATGAGGAACCGACGGATACAATCCGGGTACCGGGACGTGCAACGCGCTTTGCGGCACGGTCGATTCTCCCGGTCATGGAGACAGTGCTGTTGGGATTCACGACAAGCAGTTCCATGGTTCAGCCTACACCGCTCCGCCCAAGTATGCCGCCTTGATGCGACTGTCATTCAGCAACTCGCGCGATTCGCCCGATATCACAACGTTCCCCGTTGTGATCGCGTATGCGCGATGGGAAATGCTCAGCGCCATGCGTGAATTCTGCTCAACCAGAAGTACTGAAACGCCATCGTCCCGGTTGATTTTCACGATTGACCGCGCGATGTCCTGAACGAGTTTTGGCGCAATTCCAAGCGATGGTTCGTCAAGCAGCAGGAGTTGCGGACGGGCCATCAGTGCCCTCCCGATCACAAGCATCTGCTGTTCACCACCGGACAACGTCCCGGCAGTCTGGCGCAGACGTTCCTTCAGGCGCGGAAACCGCTCGAGAACGCTCTCGAGCGACCGTCTGTTCTCTCCCCTGTCGGTGCGCGTAAATGCGCCCATCATCAGATTGTCTTGGACCGACATGTAAGGAAACACTCGCCGGCCTTCCGGCACCATTGCAATGCCCTTGCTGACGATGCTTGCAGTGCCGCGACCGTCGATACGCTCGCCCCGAAAACTGATTGAACCACTCTTGATTCTGGAGAGCCCGGTAATCGCGCGCAGTATGGATGACTTTCCGGCACCGTTCGCCCCGATGAGGGCAACCGTCTCGCCCTCCGTCAACTCAAGCGTCACGCCCCGTAGCGCATAGACGCGATCGTAGTAGAGCTCGACATCCTGAAATTCCAAGATCCTGGCTGCCATGGCTCAGACTCCGATTTCGTCGTCGCTGCTGCCGAGGTACGCTTCGATGACTTTCTCGTCATTCTGTATCTGGGCAGGCGTGCCTTCAGCGATCTTTTCGCCGAAGTTCAGCACGACGATCCGGTCGGAGATCGACATGACCGCGGCCATGTCGTGTTCAACGAGCAAGACCGTCACGCCCCGGTCCCGGACGGATTTCACGAGCGTGACCATGTGCTTCGTCTCGTCGAGGTTCATCCCCGCAAATGGTTCGTCAAGCAACAGGACGACCGGGTCGGTTGAAAGCCCGATCGCGATGCCAAGCGCCCGCAGATGTCCTTGGGGCAGGTTGCCCGCACGTTCACCGGCAATGTCGGACATCCCAAGAAAGGCAAGCAGCTCGTCGGCTCTCCGTCCAAAGCTTGCCTCGTCAAGACGCGCGGCGCGGGTGCCAAGAAAATATCCCGCCAAGGTTGCTGACGATCGGAGATGCTGGGCAACGATAACGCTCTCCCTGACTGTCATGTTCTTGAAAATGCTGGTTTCCTGAAACGTTCGCACGACGCCCTTCCGCGCCACGGCATGGGGCTTCAGGTCGGAAATTCTCTCGCCGCGAAACAACACCTCGCCAGATGTCGTCCGAAGGAACGACGTGATCAACTTGAAGAGCGTGGACTTGCCCGCACCATTTGGTCCAATTACGGAAACGATCTCGTCTTCCTGGACATCGAAGGACACGGCGTTTGTGGCCGTCAACCCGCCGAACTTGCGTGTCAGTTCGCGGATCTCAAGAAGAGGGGTCATTTCCACAACCCACGGATTCGATCGAAGCGTATGCTCAGAAGGCCGTTCGGAAGAACGAGGATTAGCAGGATCAGCGTGCCCGAATACACGAGCAACTGGTACCTCCCAAGTTCGAACAGCAGGTCCCAGCCGAAATAGAGCACAAGAGTCCCGAGCATCGGTCCGAAGACGTAGCCAAGTCCGCCCAAAAAGCAGTTAAGCATGAAGTCGATCGAGTCCTTGACCACGAAGCTCGACGGATAGACCGACTGAGCGATCGCTCCAAACATGGCACCCCCCAGGCCGCCAAAGAACGAGGATATCGCGAAGACGATCACGCGAAGGTAGGCAATGTTCACGCCCACGGACGACGCAAGTTCCTCGTTCTGCTGCATGGAGCGGCAGAGCTGTCCGAGACGCGAATTCACTATCCGATACATCGACGCGAAGCACACAACCATCAGCACGCAGGCGGTGTAATAGAATGCCAGCTTAGGGTTTTCGATCGTGGCAAAGTCCGGAATTATCGTGATGCCGAACAGCGACAGTTCACCCGGCAACGGGATGGAAACGATTCCCTTTGCGCCATTGGTGATCGGCAATGCGAGCGCAGTCAGGCGGACGACCTCGGTCAGCACGAGCGTGATCATCGCGAAATACACGCCGCGCAAACGCAGAATCGGGAGACCTATCACGATTGCGACCATGCCTGCAAAGAGACCGGCAGCAGGAAGGGAGACCCAGAAGGAGACACCCGCCTTGGTGACGAGGATGGCTGACACGTACGCGCCGATCAGCGCGAACGCGCCCTGACCGATATTGATCCGGCCGATATAGAACGTGAGCCAAACGCCGGCACTCGCGACGGACAGCAGTGCCACGGATGTCAGCGTGAAATAGAAATTCCAGCGCCCGGTGACGGAAATCAGGAAGGGGACGAGCAGAAAGACCGCAATGAGAAACACTGCGAAGCCGAGAACCAGCGGTAACCGATGTGTGTCAGCGCGACTCAACATGCTATCCCCACGGCTTGCCCATGAGACCTTGCGGCCGAATGGCCAGGAAGATCATGAGAGCCACGAAAATTGCGAGGTAGGTGATGTCACCGTACTGGGAAAGCACGGCAAGCCCGACAGCCTCTAGCATTCCGAGAATGAACCCGCCGAGTATGGCACCTGAGATCACCCCCGCGCCGCCGATCATCACCATCATGAACGCCTTGATGGATGTGGGCCCGCCCATGCCGAGATTGACCCCGGTAATCGTGACGAGCAGGCCGCCCACAAGGCCTGCCAGCATGGCTCCGAGGGCGAACCCGATCATGGAGTACCGGTTCACGTTGACACCCATCAGTTCTGCCGCGACGCGGTCCTGCGCGATGGCTCTGAGCGCACGGCCGGTCCTCGTGAACTGCATGTAAGAAATGAACGCGACGATGGACAGGATGGCAAGAAAGCAGATCAGAATCCGGTCGTAGGGAATGATGATCCGGAAGTCCCAATTGAAGACGCCGTCGACGATCTTCGGAACGCCGCGCTGCTTTTCCCCGAACACCAGCAGTATCACTGCGTCCAACAGGAAGGCGATTCCGGCTGCCAGCAGCATCGTGCTTTCTTCCCTGGCCGACCGCCGGATCACGGGGCCAAAAAGGAACTTCTCTATCAAGGCCCCCAACACCGCAAGCGTTACGCAGGACATCAGGAGAGCGAGCACAAACGGCAATCCGAACTGGCCGTAGAACGTGTAGGTCACGAACCCCCCGATGACGTACATCTGGCCATGGGCGAAATTCAGCACGTTCATGAGGGCGAAAATCAAGGTCAACCCGAGCGCGATCATTGCATATTGCGAGCCCAGATAGACGCCGTTTACGATGACTTGTTCCATGAAAGCACCCTGCGCCGCAGTTGCACCGGACCGGGGATTCCGATCCGGTGCCCAATTCACGAAGCGGCTGTTCGATCAGTCGACTTCAGCGACAAAGAGCGTTTCGAACTCCCCGTCCTGAAAGACGTTCACAACCAGCGGAACCGCAATCTGCCGGCGCTGCCCGAACGAGGACACGCCCACGTACCGCATCATGGCATCGCCCTTCATGTAGGGATTCGGCGCCTCGAACGTATCCATCGTCTGCTTGAAGGCCTCGACGTCGTCGATGGCTGCCGGATTCGCTGCCAGCGTCGCGAGGATGTATTCAAGCGCATACACCTTGGTGTTCGACTCGTCGTTGTATTCACCGAACATATCCGTGTATCTCGCAACGAACTCCTTCATCATGTCGGACGCGATTTCCGGAGTGGATGCACCACCAACAGATATGAACCCGTTTGCCAGATCGCCCGCGCTCTCGCGCAGCACCTGGGCGTCTTGGGCCGTCTCCGTCGATATCAGTCCCTGAAATCCCAGTTCACGCGCAGACCGGATCAGTTGCGGGGCACTTGCCGGCGTAACGCCTGAAAGCACTAGCAGATCGGGGTTCGTGCGGATCACCGGAGTAAGGACCGGCGTGAAATCGGTGGTGTCCACCTGGTAGGTCACATTGGCGGAGACCACTTCAAGTCCCAACGCTTCCGCAGCCTCGCGGCCGCTGTCGCGTTGGCTGAGGGGGTCGGATTCGTTGGCGGCAATGAAGGCAACCGTCCTGACGCCTCTATCCTCCTTCAGGTACTTGTAAATTGCCGGACCGGACTGGTAGTTGGCGACCATTCCAAGAACGGCGTTTGATGCCGGAGCCGTATAGAGCGGCTTTGGAAATGCATACGGGAAATAGATGATCCCGTTAGCCTCCGCCACTGGGCGTACAGCGGCTGCACCGTCGTCAACGTTCGGACCCACCACGTAGTGAATGCCTTCCTGGGCCATTTTTTCCATTCCGGCAATCGCCCGTTTCGGATCCTTCTGGTCATCGAACGAGACGATCTCGATGTCATAGGTCACATCTCCGATCTTGTATCCGCCGGTCTCGTTGATCCACGCCGCGCGGGTTTCCATCGACCGCTGGTTCGATGTTCCCCATGCAGCAGCCGGCCCGCTTGTGACTCCGACAAAGCCGATCTTGAGGACCGGGTTCTGGGCCAAGGCGGCCGATCCCGGTATGACGGAAAGCGCGAGCGCCGCCGTCACCGCCGTGAGCATGTTTCTGCGTTGCATTTCTCCCTCCTGGGTCAATCCTGGTTGCTGCCGCTCTTCGGGTCGCTGGACCCGTTCTTGCCTGTTTTTCGATTCCGCCTGCCCGACTTGATACACGGAAACGAAAAGTTGTCAACAATTTTGATCTAAGATGTTAACGTCATTATTGACAAAAGACGGTTGAATGGTTTGAATTGTCTCGGAGATGGTTGAAAGGAAGCGAGGATTCCGGAAGAGCGTGCCGACAGACCCGACCAGCATAGAAACAGCGAACAAGGACTTGCCTGACCGTGTCGACGAGGCGTACATCGTCGAACGCATCTACAGCGCAGTCATGGAACATCGGCTTCCGCCCGCGCAAAAGCTGAACGAACTCAAGCTTTGTGAGGCCTTCGGCGTGGGCCGCATGCGCATTCGGCGCGCGTTGCTGCTCTTGTCGGATCAGGGAATTGTCGAGTTGGAAGCAAATCGCGGCGCGTTTGTCGCCAGTCCAAGCCCGAAGGAAGCAAACGAGGTGTTCGATGCCCGTATGGTGCTTGAGCCGGCAATTGCCAGGCGCGTTGCAGTCGAGACCCCCCCAGAATATCTGGCGATGCTGAAACAGCACATTTCCCTGGAGGGTGAGGCAAGGGAAAACAGCAGGGGCGCGGACCTCATTCGGCTCTCCGGCGAATTTCACGTGAAAGTTGCTTTGGCGTCCGGAAACCTCATCCTGAGGCGTGTCATTCGTGAGCTAGTGACCAGATCGTCGCTGATAGTCGGATTGTTCGGGGCGTCGAACCACATGGATTGTCCTGACGGCGAGCATTCGGACTTGCTGTGCGCAATCGAGCGTGGCGATGCCGATACGACCGCCTCTCTCATGTTCGAGCACCTGAGGAAAATCAAGGACGGCCTTGATCTCGCACCGCCCAAACCGAAAGAAGGCGATCTCAAGGACATTCTCGGTTTGAGGTAGGAGAAACCTGGGTCACCCTTCCGCCTCGATCCCACCGCTCCGGAGATCGCTTGGCTGCGGGAGCGGTCTTGTGTCTCGCGCAAATCCTCGGTTGACCGCATGCGACTCGCGAGCGAGGTCAGGGGTCTGCTTAGTCCCTACAATCCCCATGTTCTCGACGTCGAAGGCAACCTCGCGGGATCATGAAACCGCGCGCAATGGAACCAGGCCCTAATGCGAGGATTGCGAGATATGTCCGTCTGCAAAAGATCGAACAGGCATTCGCCGGGAGCATGCACCGTCTGCGCAACGCGGCGGCCTGTTCCAATAGATCCCTCTGGCCGATCCTCGGGAATGTCCTTGACACCATCGAGTCGGCGGAACGCGCGAACTGTCTCAGAAATGCAGCACATTTCTCCTACTGCACCTGACACGCTCAAGGTTGATTCACGGATCCGTGTTCATGCCGCCAGAAATGGAACAACAAGCGCGGCGTGCAGACGAAGGTGGCCGTGGTTGCCGTATCTGGAATGCTACGACTCTGTTAGCCTGGCAGGATGATCTTGCCGGGATTCATGATGTTGTCGGGATCGAGGGCCGCCTTGATGGTCGACATGATCTCTGTGGCGGTTCCCAATTCGCTTGAGAGGGATGCGATCTTTCCTTGGCCGATGCCGTGCTCACCGGTGACCGTACCGTCCAGTTCGATCGCGAGATTGGCAAGCCATTCGATGAAGTGCTCACACTTCGCACGCTCATCGTCATTGTCCTTGTCGAAGAACACGGTGTTGTGGAAATTGCCGTCGCCGACATGCCCCAGAATCGGTGAGTAGAGCCCCAGCCTGCTGGCCTCTTCCTGCGACCGCTCCACGGCCTCTGCAAGATTTGAGATCGGCACGCAGACATCCGTCGCGATCGTGTCCATGCCTGGCCGTGATGCAAGAAGCGCCCAGTAGCCGTCATGACGTGCCTGCCAGAGACGGGTGCGTTCTTCAGGACTTGATGTCCATTCAAAGCCTGTGCCGCCAAATTCGTCGGCAATCTCCCCGAAGGTCGTGGCTTGCGCAGCCACTTCGGCCTCCGAGCCGTGGAACTCAAGCAGCAGAAGCGGGTTCACCGGGAGATCAATCTTGGAATAGGCGTTGATGGCAGCCACGCAATCTGCGTCCAGAAGCTCGATGCGTGCGACCGGCACGCCCATCTGGATAGTGGTGATGACGGCTTGGCAGGCGGCATCGACCGCAGGAAACGTGCAGCGCGCCGAAGACAAGGCCTCGGGAATTCCGTGCAGCTTCAAGGTAAGTTCGGTGATGATGCCGAGCGTGCCTTCTGACCCGATGAGGAGCCTGGTCAGGTCATAGCCTGCACTCGACTTCTTCGCGCGACGCCCGGTCCGGATAATCTCGCCTGATGGCAGCACCGCTTCCAGGCTCAGCACGTTGTCCCGCATCGTCCCGTAGCGCACGGCGTTCGTGCCCGATGCACGGGTCGCCGCCATGCCGCCAAGGGACGCATCTGCGCCCGGGTCAATGGGAAAGAAGAGCCCGGTATCACGCAATTCCTCGTTCAAGGCCTTGCGCGTGATCCCCGGCTGGATGACTGCATCAAGATCCTCCGCATGAACCTTGAGCACCTTGTTCATTTGGCTCACGTCGACGGAAATCCCGCCCGCAGGTGCGTTGACATGTCCTTCAAGTGACGTGCCGGTACCGTAGGCGATGACGGGTGCCTTGTGTGCGGCCGCCACGCTGACGACTTCGGCGACATCTTCCGTGGACCTCGCGAACACAACTGCGTCAGGCGGCTGGTTCCTGATCCAGGTGGTCGTGTGGCCATGCTGTTCCCGGATCGGGCGACCGGTCTGGAGCCGCTCGCCGAACCGTTGCTTCAGCACGCCGATGGCGGTTTCAATCCCCGAATTGTTCCGGGGAAGAGTGGTTGCCTGTGCCATGACGGCAAATTGACGCCTGCCAAGTGCGAACGCAAGCCGGATGATTGTCGTCCGGGACAGCACGTGCGGTGAGACGAACCGTGTCGTGGGAAACCGGAAGGCGCAGAGCAAAAGCGACGGGCACTGGTGTCGGGCGTCCCCGACATTCTTGACGGGCTGGGAGCTCTCCACGGGCATGGTGCAAATCGACGGCCGCGCTGCACAGCCACCAAAATCCGACAGTGGCACTTTGAAGCAATTTCGCACCGCCAACGGAAATCTTCCTTCGGCAGTCTCAGCACTCTTGAAGCCCCTGTCGGCGGCCACTAAGACACTGAAAGGCAGCGAGGCGGGGGAAACACGTCGGCATAGGCGAATTCAGAAAATGAGAGATCCATTCGAGACATACATGAACTTGGTTCCAATGGTGGTCGAGCAGACCAGCCGGGGAGAACGCGCGTACGACATTTTCTCGCGCCTTCTGAAAGAGCGTATCGTTTTCGTGAATGGACCCGTCCATGACGGGCTAAGCCAGCTTGTCGTGGCGCAGCTCCTGCACCTGGAGGCGGAAAATCCCTCAAAGGAAATCTCGCTGTACATTAACAGTCCCGGCGGAGTCGTGACAGCCGGTCTCTCGATCTACGACACGATGCAGTACATACGCCCTGGCATTGCGACGCTTGTCGTGGGGGAGGCGGCGTCAATGGGATCGCTCCTTCTCGCGGCAGGCGAGAAGGGCATGCGGATGGCGTTGCCCAATTCCTCGATTATGGTGCATCAGCCGTCCGGCGGTTACCAGGGGCAGGCGACGGACATCATGATCCACGCGCGCCAGACTGAACGGCTCAAGACTCAACTCAACAAGATTTACGTCAAGCACACCGGGCAGACTCTGAAGAAGGTCGAGGACGCCCTGGAACGGGACAATTTCATGACCCCTGAGGAAGCCAAGGACTGGGGTCTCATAGATGAGATCGCGGAACGTCGCGCAGAGCCTGATTCCGGCAAGAAATGACGCCGTTGGCCGCCTCGAAATTTGCGTTGTGCACCTCCACGCACTCACCTAGGGTCTGCCACATGTGGACGTGTCCTATCGAGCAACGCGACACGCGGAAAAAGGGTTAGGTCATGGCAAAGAACTCCGGCAGCGGAAAGAACACGCTTTATTGCTCTTTCTGCGGGAAGAGCCAGCACGAGGTCCGGAAGCTGATCGCGGGACCGACCGTGTTCATCTGCGATGAGTGCGTCGAACTGTGCATGGACATCATACGCGAGGAGACGAAGTCGGCTGCGCTTCGCGCTTCCGATGGCGTGCCGACTCCCAAGGAGATCTGCGAGGTCCTCGACGACTACGTGATCGGACAGGATTACGCGAAGCGCGTGCTTTCGGTTGCGGTTCACAATCACTACAAGCGCCTGCACCACGCCGGAAAGTCGGATATTGAGCTAGCGAAGTCCAACATCCTGCTGATCGGCCCGACAGGCTGCGGCAAGACACTGCTTGCTCAGACGCTCGCCCGAATTCTCGACGTCCCATTCACGATGGCGGACGCAACGACTCTGACCGAGGCCGGCTACGTTGGCGAGGATGTCGAGAACATCATTCTGAAGCTGCTTCAAGCGTCCGAATACAATGTCGAGCGGGCGCAGCGCGGAATTGTCTATATCGATGAAGTCGACAAGATCACGCGCAAGTCCGAGAATCCTTCGATTACACGCGACGTTTCCGGCGAAGGCGTGCAGCAGGCGCTCCTGAAGATCATGGAAGGCACCGTGGCCAGCGTGCCTCCCCAAGGCGGGCGCAAGCACCCGCAGCAGGAATTCCTTCAAGTGGACACGACCAACATTCTCTTCATATGCGGTGGCGCCTTCGCGGGGCTTGAAAAGGTCATCCAACGGCGCGGAAAAGGCTCGGCCATTGGCTTTGGCGCCGATGTCAGGGACAGCGAAGATCGCGACGCAGGTGAGATCCTTGCACAGCTCGAACCCGAGGACCTTCTGAAGTTCGGATTGATCCCGGAATTCGTGGGCCGGCTGCCGGTTATTGCCACCTTGTCGGATCTCGACGAAGACGCATTGGTCACCATTCTCACCGAACCGAAGAATGCCTTGGTTCGGCAGTACCAGCGACTATTCGAGCTGGAAGACACCCGGCTAACGATCACCGATGACGCGCTCAGGACCATCGCGAAGAAGGCAATTGAACGGAAGACCGGCGCTCGCGGGCTTCGTTCGATTCTAGAGAACATCCTTCTCGACACGATGTTCGAACTGCCCGGGCTGGAGAGCGTCGAAGAAGTGGTGGTGAACGACGAGGCGGTGATTTCGGAGGCCCGGCCACTGATGATCCATGCCGAAAGGCAGCGCAAGCCGGCAAGCGCGGGCTGATCACCGAGACCGACGCTGGCACATTCGTGAAGACGCACGGGCCGACGGGCGAGGAGGGCGCTGGACGCATGCCGAACTCCGTGGCATTCTGACGTACGCCGAGAAAGTGCTTCCTGACGTCGGAATGCCGACCCAATTCTACGGCACGGGAGTCTTCAGGCCGCTTGAAAGCCGTGAGGGAATGCCCATCCTTATGGTTCGGCAGATCAACGAAGTTTCCGTACATCTGCTGACGCTAAAGGAAAGATCAAGGAGCCTCGACATGCCGATGACACGCAGAGACGTGGTGGTGCTCGCGACGGGAACCGTTGCTGCCTATGGACTGCATGCCGTTCCGGCCACGGCCAGCGCCGTGGATGAGGCCATCGCCGCATTCACTGGCGGTGCGGAACCTGTCGAAGGCGGCGTCATTCTCAATGTGCCAGAAATCGCAGAGAACGGCAATTCGGTGCCGATCAGCCTTTCCGCCGAAGGTGCGGTGGCAATCTTGGTCGTTTCCACGGAAAATCCGCTGCCCGGCGTGGCCACGTTCAGGTTCGGCCCGCTCTCGGCTTCGCCTTCCGGTTCGACCCGCATCCGCCTTGCAAGGAGCCAGGACGTGATTGCGGTTGCGAAAATGGAAGACGGGACATTCCGCAGGACAAGCGCGTCGGTGAGAGTCACCGTCGGTGGCTGTGGCGGTTGAGGAGGAAGAGACATGGCAAAAGGCGTCAAACCTCGTGTCAAGCTTCCGAAGACGGCGGCCGTCGGCGACACGATTACGATCAGGACTCTGATTAACCACAAGATGGAATCGGGTCAGCGCAAGGATAGCGACGGCAACATCGTTCCACGATCGATCGTCAACCGATTCACTGCAGAGTTCAATGGCCAGTCGGTGATCGACGTACAGATGGAGCCGGCGATCTCGAGCAATCCGTACTTTCAGTTCGAGGCCAAAGTGCCTGAATCGGGCGAGTTTGTCTTCACGTGGCACGATGACGACGGTGATGTCTATGTCCTGTCGAAACGCATCGAGATCAGTTGAAGGGCGCATGACTCAGCTGCTAACGTCTAGCCGACAATCCCCGAGTTTCGGGAAGTGCGTCGCGTGAACGTAACCTGCCACAGAAACGGCATTCCGCCATTGGTCGTGTACGAGCGCGGAGACGGGGAAAATGTTGAGGTTCCTTAGCGTCTTCATTCCGTCGGTTGCGGCCGTGACAGTCGTGCTCATTTCGGCATACGTGTTTGCCAACCGACTCGTGGACAGGGCGCCGGAACCCGCCGCAGCGCACGTGCCTGAACCGATGGTCGTCCAGCGTGATGTTGTGCCCGAGGATGTCACGAAGGTCATTGACGCTGCCATCGTCGCGGTGAACGAGGTCACCGAGTTGGCATCCGGAAGTGACGACGCCGTGACGACCTCGCCGGTTTCCGAACTCGCTGCCGCAGGAGAAAAGGCATTCAGGAAGTGCAAGGCCTGCCATCAGATTGGCAAGGATGCAAGAAACCGGGCCGGGCCGACATTGAACGGAGTTGTCGGTCGCGTCGCGGCAAGCGTGGAGGGCTTCAGCTACTCGAAGGCAATGAAGGCGGCAGGCAAGCGCGGCCTCATCTGGAACGAGGAGGAACTTGCCGGATATCTGGCGAAGCCACGCGTGCATTTGAAAGGTACCAAGATGTCCTTCGCCGGTCTCAAGTCGGAGGAAGAGATCGCCGCCACCATTGCGTTCCTCAAGACGTTCTCGGAATCCCCTGTCGGCGTCGAAGACAGCGACGTTTCGGAAGCCGCCCCCGAAGTCTCGCTGGATGCATCGGTGCTCGACATCGAGGGCGATCCGGAGTACGGCGAATACCTGTCATCCGAGTGCACGACGTGCCATCAGGCAGATGGTGCAGACGACGGCATTCCGTCCATCGTGCGTTGGGGGGAAGACAGATTCGTGACGGTCATGCATGCCTACAAGCTTGGCGTGCGCGAGCATCCCGTCATGAACATGGTTGCCGGACGCCTTGGCAACGAGGAAATCGCGGCTTTGGCCGCCTACTTTGCGGCTCTCGAAGACTGACAATCTCAAGGAGGGAAAAATGTCACTGAACAGAAGATCGTTTCTGGCGAGCACGGTCGGGGTCTCCGCCTCGCTTGCCGCACCCGCCGTGTGGAGTGCTTCGCACGGACGGCCACGTGTCGTCGTGATCGGCGGCGGTGCGGGAGGCGCGACCGCGGCGCGCTATGTCGCCAAGGACAGCGACGGCGCGATCGACGTTACGCTCGTCGAGCCAACGCGAACCTACTACACCTGCTTCTTTTCGAACTTGTACTTGGGAGGCTTCAAGGAGATCTCGGACATCGGCCACAGCTACGGCACGCTCGCGGGCGCTCACGGGGTCAACGTGGTGCACGACTGGGCCGTGGATGTTGATCGCGGCGCGAAGACGGTGACGCTCGCCGGGGGTGCAACGCTTGACTACGACAAGTTGATCCTCTCTCCGGGCATCGACTTCATCGACGGGTCGGTCCCCGGATGGGACGTTTCGGCCCAGAACAGGATGCCGCATGCCTACAAGGCCGGCTCGCAGACCGAGCTTCTGAGATCCCAGCTCATGGGAATGAAGGAGGGCGGACTCTTCGTGATGGTCGCTCCGCCAAATCCCTTTCGCTGTCCGCCGGGTCCATATGAGCGCGTTTCCATGGTTGCCCACTTGCTGAAGAGCAGCAATCCGACTGCCAAGATCCTGATCGCCGATCCAAAGGAGAAGTTCTCGAAACAGGCACTCTTCGAGGAAGGTTGGGAAAGGCACTACGGTGGCATGATCAGCCGTCTCGGTCCGGATTTCGGAGGAGGGAACGTATCCGTCGATCCCGACGCGATGACCGTGGACATCGATGGCCAGGTCGAGAATGCCGACGTGGTCAATGTCATTCCCGCGATGAAGGCGGGCCGCATCGCGGAAGTTGCGGGCGTGACCGACGGCAACTGGGCTCCGGTCAACGCAATCGACATGTCGAGCAAGGCGGATCCCGACGTTCACGTGCTGGGCGATGCGAGCCAACAAGGCGACATGCCCAAGTCGGGATTCTCGGCAAACAGCCAGGCCAAGGTCTGCGCCAATGCCGTTCGAGGCGCCCTGACCGGATCAAGGGTGTTCCCCGCCCGGTTCTCGAACACATGCTGGTCGCTTATCGCAAGCAACGACGGTGTGAAGGTCGGTGCCACGTACGAGGCCACGCCGGAAAAGATCGCCAGGGTTGACGGCTTCATCAGCCAGACGGGCGAGGACGCTGCCCTCCGGAAGGCGACCTACGAGGAGTCCGAAGGCTGGTATGCGGGCATTGCGGCCGACATTTTTGGCTGACCTGCTGTCCGAACGAGATGCCACAGTTGTAGCCCCGGGGATGACGATCCCTGGGGCATCAAGCGTCACGAGGTGATTGATTCGGCAATCTGTCCACTTGGTTTCGAGGACGGTCGTCAGACCAGGTTTCGGGCTGCAAGATTGCGCATGAGATCCGCCAGCCCGAATTCCCAGGGAGGACATTCGGTCGAGAGCCGCACTGTGTTCTGCAGGACGCCAAGTCCCTTGGAGGAGATTGTGACCTGGTCACCGAGCTTGTGCGTGAACCCCTGGCCAGGTTCGTCCCTGTCCTCGATGGGTGCGAACAGGGTGCCAAGGAAGAGCACGAACCCGTCCGGGTATTGATGATGCCGGCCGATGACCTGTGCGATGAGATCAAGAGGATCCCGGCTGATTTCGGACATGAGGCTCCAGCCTTCCAGCACGAATCCATCCTCGCCCTCGACGTGCAGGTTCAGTTCGGCACTGCGTACGTCATCCATTGAATAGGTCTCGTCAAAGAGGCGGATCATGGGGCCAATGGCGCAACTGGCGTTGTTGTCCTTGGCCATCGGAAGCAGGAGGGCCGAACGGCCTTCGACATCCCGCAAGTTGACGTCGTTGCCAAGCGTTGCACCTTGGCAAGCGCCTTTCGAATTCACCGCGAGAACAATTTCCGGCTCAGGATTGTTCCAGGTCGAAACAGGGTGGAGGCCGATTTCCGCGCCGGTGCCGACGGATGACAGCGGTTGTGCCTTCGAGAAAACTTCTGCATCGGGCCCGATTCCGACCTCGAGATATTGCGACCAAAGGCCCTCGGCGACCAGTTCCTGCTTCACTTGCGTCGCCTTCTCCGACCCCGCCACGATTTCGTTGAGCGAGTTGCCAACGATCTTGTGGACGCGGCTTCGCACCACATCCGCCTTGGTCGGGTCGCCGGCGGCCTGTTCTTCGATCACGCGTTCGACCATGGATTGGGCAAAGGTGACACCGCACGCCTTGACCGCCTGAAGATCGCATGGGGCCAGCCAAGACAAGCCGTCGCTCTGCTCCGATGCGCCGCGATCCGCATCAGGAAAGCCGATTGCCTCGCCCTCCGAGTTGCGGACATGGGCCACCGGGTCATCCATCTCCAGCACATCCCGGGCGGTCGGTGCGCTGCGCGACGTAATGTCAACCAGTTTACCATCACGCAACGTCACGACGGACGGGCCAATGCCCGGTCGCCAGATGCGCCCGATCCAGGCGCCGGTGGTCTCTTCGTCCGAAAACATCGTCATCGCTTTCTTGCCGCTCGCCAAACCTCGAACTTCTCGACGGTCTCCTGGCGAGTTGCAGGGTAGAGCCCGATGATCGTATCCCCGGCGCGAACCCGTTCCACCACGAAAGTCTCGTATTCGGTCATCTCGTGGGCTTCGTTCGCCACCTCTTCGGCAAGATGCGCTGGAATCACGATCACGCCCTCGTTGTCGCCCACGACGATGTCGCCAGGAAAAACCGGCGCATCGCCGCAGCCTACCGGACAATTGATCTCTATCGCCTCGTGATGTGTGAGATTCGTCGGTGCCGAAGGGCGCTGGTGATAGGCAGGAATGTCCAAGGCACCGATGGCGTGCGCGTCCCTGAAACCGCCGTCTGTCACGACGCCCTCTCCACCTCGAACCATGAGCCGCGTGACCAGGATGTCGCCTGCGCTTGCGGCTCGCGTGTCGTTCCTGCTGTCCATGACAAGGACGTGACCGGGCGGGCAGGTCTCGATCGCGTGACGCTGTGGATGCCTCGGGTTCTGGAACTCGGACAGCCGGTTCCTGTCCTCGCGTGCAGGCATGTAGCGTAGCGTAAAGGCGGGACCGACCATGTTGCGGCCCTTTGGGGCTACTGGGGTGACGCCTTGAACAACCTGTCGCGTCAGGCCCCTCTTGAACAGCGCGGTGGCAAGCGTCGCCACCGACACGTGTCGAAGAATCTCAATCGCATCGTCTGAAACCGTCATTCGCGCCCCTCGTTTTGTGCAACTTTCCAAGTCCTGGCCGATTAATCCCACTCTCGCGGGATGGATCCGGTCTTGCCCTCGCGTCAGTTGATTTCCGGCTCAGGAACCGGACCCCCGAAATCCGTGCGCAGGAAATCGAAATCGCATCCCTTGTCCGCCTGCTCGACGTGACGCGCAAACATCCAGCCATAGCCGCGTTCGTAGCGCGGCTCGGGCCGCTTCCAATCTGCGCGGCGTTGCGCGAGCTCCTCGTCGGACACCTTCACGTTGAGCGTGCGCTTAGGGATGTCCACTTCGATGACGTCCCCGTCCCTGATCAGTGCCAAGGGTCCGCCGATGAAGGCCTCCGGGGCCACATGCAGGATGCAGGCGCCATAGGACGTGCCTGACATCCGGGCATCCGAAAGCCGTACCATGTCGCGGCATCCTTGCCTGAGCAACGCCTTGGGCATCGGGATCATGCCCCATTCCGGCATGCCCGGCCCGCCTTGAGGCCCAGCGTTGCGGAGGACGAGCACGTGATCCGGCGTCATGGGATAATTCTCGTCATCAATGATCTTTCGCAGTTCGGCGTAGCTGTCTGCAACAATTGCCGGTCCGGAGTGAGTCTGGAATCTTGGATCCATGGCCGCAGGCTTGATCACTGCGCCGTCAGGCGCAAGATTGCCTCGCAGCACTGCCAGCGAACCCTCATGATAGACCGGATTCGACAGGTTCCGAATGACATCATCGTTGTAGTTCACCGCCTCCGAGATGCCCTCGCCAAGTGACTTGCCAGTGACAGTGATTGCCGTGAGGTGGAGGTGAGCGCTGACTTCCTTCATCAGCGCCGGCAGACCGCCCGCATAGAAGAAGTCCTCCATCAGGTATTCGGTGCCGCTAGGCCGGACATTCGCAATCACCGGAACGTCGTGGCCAATCGCGTCTATGTCGTCGAGTCCCCATTCGATGCCGGCACGGCGGGCCATGGCAATGAGGTGGATTATGGCGTTTGTCGAGCAACCGGTGGCCATTGCCACGACGGTGGCGTTTCGCACTGCGGCGGCAGTTACGACCTTTCCTGGGGTCAGGTCCTCCCAGACCATTTCAACTGCGCGACGGCCGCATGCCGCGGCCATGCGCTTGTGCGCTGCATCGGGCGCAGGAATGGACGAAGCGCCCGGCAACGTTAGGCCAAACCCTTCAGCGATCGACATCATCGTGGAAGCCGTGCCCATCGTCATGCACGTGCCGTAGCTGCGCGCAATGCCGCCTTGGACGCCGTCCCACTCCGACTTGTCGACAGTCCCGGCGCGGCGCGCATCCCAGTATTTCCATACATCCGTGCCTGAGCCCAGCGTCTTGCCGGCATAGTTGCCCCTCAACATCGCTCCGGCCGGCATGAAGATGAAAGGGAGGCCCATCGAGATCGCGCCCATGACAAGGGCAGGGGTGGACTTGTCGCAGCCTCCCATCAGGACGGCACCATCGACCGGATGCGAGCGCAGGGCTTCCTCCACCTCTATCGCGCCCATGTTGCGATAGAGCATCGAGGTGGGCTTGAGGAGCTGCTCGGAAAAGTCGTGCACGGGCAATTCGGCGGGCATGCCGCCCGCCTGAAGGATGCCGCGCCGAACCCATTCCGCACGATCTCTGAGGTGGTGGTGGCATGGCGAGAGATCAGACCACGTATTGATGATGGCAATGACGGGTTTTCCGTCCCAGTCTTCGCGGGACAGGCCCATCTGCATCGCGCGGCTTCGATGCCCCATGGATCTCAGGTCGTCTGGCCTGAACCACCGAGCGGATCGCAGGTCTTCATATTGTTTCACGGCCAATGCATTTGCTCCGTATCGGCGTTTCCAGTCGCTTTCGTTCCAGGGTCCGATCCTGCCTTCGTCATCGCCTGTTGTCCATTGCGTGATCCGACACTTGGCTCATGCCAGGATCCGGTCAGGATCTTTTGGCTAGCGCGAGAGGTCACGCTCCGAGCTTCCGGTTGCCTTGACGTCGGCGGTCAGAGTCGCCACACAGGAACGCAGGCGGGTTCTGTTCGATGTCGCCATCGGGCGCAAGCCTGCACTTGACGGGGGATTTGTCAAAAAAGGGAGGAGACCATGACTGTCATCAGATCCATCCTCGGCGGAGTTGCCGCGCTTGCCATCGGAGCAATGGCGCATGCCGAGGAACTCAAGCTCGCGCATTTCTCTTCTACCAAGTACCATCTGCACGTCGAAATGTTCGTGCCACTTGCGGAGAATCTGGCGGAAGCAACCGGCGGTGCGACGACCATACGTGTCTATCCGGGCGGAGAGCTTGGTCCAGGTCCGGTCAAGCAGTATGACCGTGTCATCGACGGTGTGGCAGACATCGTGTACGCTCTGCCGGGCTACACGGCGTCGCAGTTCAAGAAGACGCTGCTTGTCGAGGTTCCGGGCATCGTAAAGCCCGGTGTGAACAAGACCGAGGCAATTTGGGCCAATGTCGACATGCTCGACGCTGAATTCCGCCGCGTCGTGCTCTTGGGACTTTGGACGGCCGGTGACGCCATGTTGCTGATGCACGAAAAGAAGGTCGAATCACTTTCCGATCTGGCCGGCCTGAAAATCCGCGTACCGTCCAAGAATACCGGTCGCCTCGTTGAGGCATGGGGAGCGACCGCAGTATCCATGCCGATCACGCAAGTTTATCAGTCGATGGATACCGGCGTCGTGGACGGCACCCTCGTGGACGCCTCGGTGCTGACAAGCTTCAAGCTCGGCGAAGTGACCAAGTACATCACCGCTGGCATGAATGCCACGAACTCCGTGTTCATGCTGGTCATGAATCGTGACAGCTGGGAGGCGCTGGATGCCGACACCCAGGCCAAGCTGACCGAGTTGACTGGTGCCGAGATGTCCGAAGGTGGTCGAGTCACCATGACAAATGCCTCTGACAAAGCGCTGAAGAAGTGGGTCGCCGAAGGGGGCGAAGTCCACACGCTTTCGGCAGAAGCTGCTGCTGATTTCAACGCGGCGAGCGACAACCTTGCCGCCGAAGTGATTGCAGAACTCGATGGCGAGGGAATCGACGCCTCGGGGTGGGCCGCCGCATTGCGGCAGTAATGGCTGACGGTCACAGCAACATCTCGGGCGTCTGGGGTTCCCCTGAACGCCTTCTTAACGGGGTCGCTCTTCTGGGCGGCCTCGTCCTTTTCGGGTTGGTGCTCTTGGTCAGCATCGCCGTATTCGCCCGTTATGTGCTCAATCAGCCAATTCTCGGCGACCAGGAACTGGTTGAAATCGGAATGTCGCTCGTGGTCATGGCGGCGATGCCCCTCACCACATTTCAGAACGGTCACATCCGCGTTGACATCCTGGACCACAGGATCGGGGCACTGGGCAGGTTTGTGGGCGACGTCTTTGCTCGCGTCGTCTCCTGCATCGTGCTCTTTCTTCTGGTCCGGAAGTCCTGGGACAAGATGCTGGATGCCCACGAATACGGCGATGTGACCAACATGATAGAGATTCCGGTCTGGATTGCGTATGGTGCAATTTCCTTTGGCATGGGCCTTTTTGCATTGGTTCTCGCAGTGCAGCTGATTGGACAGTTTCGACAAGGCGTTTCAGACTATGAGTGAAACCTTGATCGGAGCCTGGGGGATCGTCGCGCTGTTCTTTTGCCTTGTCGCAAGATTGCCAGTCGGCATGGCACTACTTGTTGTCGGCTTCGGAGGCATTTGGGTCATCGACGGCCAAAGGGCGGCCATCGCCACCATGTCGTCGGAGACCTATACGTCGATAACATCCTATTCGCTTTCGATCATTCCGCTCTTTGTGCTCATGGGCAACATGGCCGGGGCAGCAGGTTATTCCCAGCGACTATATGAAGCGGCATATGCCTGGGTCGGCAGGTTGCGAGGCGGATTGGCGTCATCCACAGTTCTGGGCTGCGCCGCCTTTGCTGCCGTGTCAGGTTCATCCGTCGCAACCGCAGTGACCATCGGGAAGGTCGCCCTGCCCGAAATGAAGCGGTTCGGCTATGCTGACGGTCTTGCGACGGGTTCAGTCGCAGCAGGTGGTACGCTTGGCATACTGATCCCGCCATCCACTGGCTTCGTGCTCTACGCGATCCTGACCGAAGAGAGCATCGGCAAGCTCTTCATCGCGGGTATCTTGCCAGGCATTCTGCTTTCACTCCTCTTCGTGGTTGTCATTTTGATGATCACGTCGGTGCGGCCCGATTCCGGTCCGGTTGGTCCAAGCACGACTGCTGGCGAGAAACTGATTGCGTCCCTGAGATCTTTGCCGTTGATCGGAGTCATTTTGGCATCCATTGGGGGCATTTATCTTGGTGTTTTCACGCCAGTTGAGGCCGCTGGCGTAGGAGCGACCCTTGTCTCGATTCTAGCGCTTGGGACGGGCGCGGTGAAACTCGGCAAGGTGCCCGAAATCCTGCTTGAGACAGTGACGACGACCGCCATGCTGTACTTGATCATTATCGGCGCACATGTCTTCGGGCCGTTCCTTGCACTCACGCACATTCCCGAAACCCTTGCGTTGCAGCTTGAGGCATTTGGCCTCGGACCCTACGGAACACTTGCCCTGATCCTGGTCGGCTACATCATTCTTGGCATGTTCTTCGATGGTCTTGCCATGCTGGTCGTCACGATGCCGGTCGTGTTCCCGATCATCGCCGGTCTCGGGTTTGACCCGATCTGGTTCGGGGTGATCTGCGTTGTCGTGATCGAGATGGGCCTGATCACGCCGCCCGTCGGCATCAACGTCTTCGTCGTCAAGGGCGTCGCTGCAGGAATTCCCATGAGCACGATTTTTCGAGGTGTCCTGCCATTCTGGGTCGCGATGGCGGTTTGCCTTGCACTGCTCGTCGCATTTCCGCAGATCGCCCTGTTCCTGCCGGGACAGATGAGGTGATCAACGAAGTCTTGCCTCGTTGGGCACGGACTCTTTCATTTTAGGTCATCGACGACCAGATCAACCGGACTGCAATCGCTGCGAGCAGTATCAGGATTATCCGGTCAAACACCGCCTTTGACATGTATCTGGCTGCCCATTCACCAAGCGGCATGGAAAGGAACATTGGAACCGTGGCCGCTATTGCCATGAGCGAGCGTTCTGTCGTCAGGATGCCAAGGTAGGCAAGAGACGGGATCTGCACGACCGACATAGTGACGAAGAAGACCGAGATTGTCGCAATGAACTCTTCTCTGGGAAGACGCATGGCATTCAGGAACGTTACGGAGACCGGTGCGGAGATTCCTCCGGCCCCTTGCATCAATCCTCCAGCGATGCCGACATAGGGCACAAGCCGCATTCCTGCCGATCTATCCAGCGCCCAGTCCGGCTGAAAGAGCCGCAGGAAGATATACGCAAGAACCATGCCGGCCAACGAGGCCATCAAGGCATCCGTTGGGAGAGACGCAAGCAGTACTGAGCCGGCAATCGCTCCGACCGAACCCGCTATCGCAAATCCGTAGACCAGCTGGAACGGTCCACGATGCATTCGATAGGCGTACGAATGCCAGATGTTCGAGAACAGGTTGATTACGGAAAAGACCGCGACTGCAAGCTGTACATCGAAAATCGCGGCCAGGATCGGGACGCCAACCACGGGTGCGCCGGCGCCTGTCGCCCCTTTCAGGAAGCCGCCTAACAGAATTGCGGAAGTGGCTAGTAGAAGCAGATTCGGATCCATGCGTGCCCCGCGACAATCAGAACTGCATAGCGGCGAGCCGGGGACGGGACGGTTGCCAACAGATCACGGAAGAGCAAGCCCGAAAGGATATGCACGCCGCTGCGGAAGAAACTGCGGTCCGTCCCGTTTGCATCTCGTTATCCGCCGTTTGTGGCCGGCGACTGATTCTGCGATCCCGTTCACCAAGGTCTCGATGGTGCTGGCGAAATTGCGGGAGATCGGACCGGCCGCCAACTACGGCGATGCCTGGCCGTTCCTCCCGGTCGTCAGGGGAAATGCCACTTTGCATTGCGCAGATCCGATGCCCCATGAATCTCAGGTTGTCCGGCTTGAACCGGCGGCCTTAGTACGGCTTCGCAGCCGAGGCACGGGCCCCGTATCTGCGTATCCGGTCACGTTCATTCCTGCGCCCGAACCTGCGTTCGACGAGACCTGCTGTCCACTGCGTGATTCGACTTGGCTCATCCCGGATTCCGGTCAGGATTCTTCGGCAAGTGCAAGAGGTCCCGGGGTTTCCCGGATGGGCATGTGCAGGAGCGCAGCCAGCAGGCCGAGTGCAACAGCCGTCCACCACATTGGCGTGTAGTCCTGGTTAAGGTCATAGATCCGGCCGCCCAGCCAGGCGCCTAGGAAACTCCCCGTCTGATGGCTCAGAAAGACGAGGCCTGCCAGCGTCGAGAGGAACTTCAGCCCTTGCGTCTGTGCAACGAGGCCCATGGTCAGCGGAACCGTCGAAAGCCAGAGAAGTCCCATGACTGCCGAGAACGCAAGGACGCTGGAACCCGAGACCGGAACCAGCACAAATGCCGCGATCACCACTGCGCGCGCAAAGTAGATTCCGCTCAGCACCCATTTCTTGGAGTAGACTTGGCCTGACCACCCCGAGAGGAATGATCCTGCGATGTTGAAGAGCCCGATCAGTGCCAGCGACCATCCGCCGATCCATGCCGCCAGTCCCACGTCAATCACGTAAGCAGGAAGGTGTGTCTGGATGAAGGCAACATGAAATCCGCAGACAAAGAACCCGAAGAACAGGCAGAGATAGCTTCTGTCCCTGAATGCCATGCCGAGCGCGTTGCCAAAGTCCTTGGCGGATGATCCCGACGCGCTTGGCGTCGCCACGCGGGCGATGAATACAAGGAAGGGGAGGATCAGGGCAAAGCTGGCGCCGATCACAATCAGCGCGGATGACCATCCAATTGACCCGATCATCGTGGTTGCCGCCGGTGCGGCCGTAAACATTCCAAGGGATGCCGCGGCTGTGCCAAGACCAAGAATGAAGCTGCGCCGTTCTTTGGAGACGATCTTTCCGAGTGCTCCGATGACGATCGGGAAAGACGCGGCTCCTGTGCCTGCGCCTACCAGGATGCCAGTAAGGATGAAGAGCGTCGGGTCCGTTACGATTCCCCGCAGCACAAAGCCAATGCCGGCGCAGACCGCGCCGAAAGCCAGGACCCTCGCGGTCCCGAACCTGTCGGCAACGGCACCGGCAAGCGGTTGCGTGAAGCCCCAAGTGAGCAGTTGGACCGCAACCGAGAGGGAGAAGATCTCCCGACCCCAGCCAAGGGCTTCGCTCATTGGGCTTAGGAAGACGCCAAAGGTCGCCGCGAAGCCAAACCCAAGGAACGCCACAAGGCATCCGGCCATTATGGCGGCGTTGATCTTCCCGGCTGGAACGCTGCCCGTTTCTTGCATGCCGCCTCCTGTTGGTGCGATGGCTCAGTTGCACAATTCGGTGCAAGCTCGCATGTGACTTTTTGAGGTTCAATCCCTGCTGCTGCGCGGCTCCGGCAAGGGCCGCGGCAGGTGAATGTCCGGAAACCGCCTGCTTGCGGCTACCTTTCCGCCTTGCTACCTCAAGAAAAAGGGATGGCTCCATGATCAAAGAATTGAAATCGGCAGATATCAGGCTGATCCAAAAGATAATTCCACACCGCTATCCTTTCCTGCTCGTGGACAAGGTCATCGAGATCGATGGGCCGGACCGAGGGGTCGGGATCAAGAACGTCACGATTAACGAACCCTTCTTTGCCGGCCACTTTCCGAGCGAGCCGGTCTTTCCGGGCGTTTACATGATCGAGGCCATGGCCCAAACATCGGCCGTGATCGCCGGGGTCGGGTTGAATTTCGCGGAAGGGAAGACTTCGATCTATTTCATGACAATGGACGGCGTGAAGTTTCGTCGCAAGGTTGTACCTGGCGACGTTCTCAGGATGGAGATCACCAAGCTGCGTGGTGGAGGCAAAGTCTGGAAGTTCAGGGGCGTTGCCACGGTCGATGGCAGGATTGCCTGCGAATGCGAATTCACCGCAATGATGGACATGCCGAAGTGACCATAGATCCCAAGGCCACGATCCATTCAACGGCTCTTGTCGAGACGGGGGCCATCATCGGGCCAGGCGCAAGTGTCGGGCCATTCTCGGTAATTGGCGCAGAAGTCACCCTAGGTGCAGGGGTGGCTGTGAAGTCGCATGCAGTCGTGACGGGACAGACCGAAGTCGGTGACGACACCGTGATCTTTCCTGGCGCCGTCGTTGGCGAGATTCCCCAGGATCTCAAGTACAAGGGCGAGAAGACGCGGCTCATTGTCGGAAAGAGGAATCGCATTCGCGAAGGCGTAACCCTGAATACCGGCACTGCAGGGGGTGTAGGGGTGACTCGCGTAGGGGATGACTGCCTCTTCATGACCGGGTCACACGTGGCGCACGATGCCCAAGTGGGAAACCGGGTCATTGTCGCTAACCAGGGCGCGATCGCTGGTCATTGCGTGATCGAGGACGACGTGATCATCGGTGGGCTTTCCGGCATCCATCAATGGGTTCGCGTGGGCAAGGGCGCGATCATCGGCGCGGTGACAATGGTCACGAATGACGTGATTCCCTACGGCCTTGTCCAAGCGCCAAGGGGTCAGCTGGAGGGGCTGAACCTTGTGGGACTCAAGCGCAAGGGTGTTTCCCGGGAGGACATCACGGCCCTTCGTGCCGGTTTCCAGACTCTGGCGCAGGGAGAGGGCACATTCCAGGATCGTGCCCGCAGGCTAGGCGACGAAACCTCCAGCACCTACGTGCGGGACATCGTTGAATTCATCCTTGGCGCGTCTGACCGCAGCTATCTTACCCCGGAGCGCTGAGATGCTGGCGCTGGTCGCCGGCAATGGCGGGCTGCCCAGCCATCTTGCGCGTGCGCTTTCCGTGCAGCCGGTATTTGCGAGGATCGATGGCACGTCGCCGGAGATCGGCACGGAACTGACCTTTCGCCTTGACCGGATTGCGAGCTTCATGGACGCGCTCAAGGCTCGTGGCGTGACGGAGCTCTGCTTCGCAGGCGCCGTCCGTCGCCCGAGAATCGAAACCAACGAAGTCGAAGGGCGCAGCCGGCAATACATCGATCAAATCGTTGCGGCGCTCGAGAAAGGCGACAATGGGGCACTCGCGATCCTGCTGCGAATATTCGAGGCGGAGGGCTTCGTAATTCGCGCGGCCCATGAACTTGCTCCGGACCTGTTGCCTGCTCCCGGTGTGCTCACGTACAAGCAACCTGCGCACGGAGACGTCAAGGATGCCGCCCGTGCCGATGCCGTGCTGGAGTCCATTGGCGTCGCGGACATTGGACAGGCTTGCGTCGTTCGCCAAGGACAGGTCATTGCCATCGAGACGAGCTACGGCACCGACTGGATGCTGGAAAGCCTGGATCGCAGACCAGACGTGTCGGGGGGGGTTTTTGCGAAGGCCCCGAAACCGGGGCAGGATCGTCGTGTCGACCTGCCAACGATCGGTCCCGGAACCGCGACTTGCGTGGCGGAAGCGGGACTCGGCGGCATTGTCATCGAAGCGGGAGGAGTCATGGTGCTGGATCTTGAGGAAACGGTGAAGGCAGCTGATGATTCCGGGATTTTCCTGTGGGTGCGTGACCCGTGACACGTGCGGCGCTATCTGACGCGCAGGGTCGGCTGGACCCATGAAGCTCTATCTGCTGGCAGGAGAGGCCTCCGGCGACAAGCTCGGCGCGGCATTGATACGGGGACTTGGGTCCCTGGTGCAGGACCTGGAATTTCGCGGCGTTGCAGGCTCTGAAATGCAACAGGAGAGCATGGAGAGTCTCTTTCCCATGGACGACCTGTCGGTGATGGGAATTGCAGAGGTGCTGCCGAAATACTTTAAGCTTCGTCGCAGATTGAACGAGGTCGTGGCAGATTGCGTGGCCTGGCACCCCGATGCGTTGATCACGATCGACGTGCCAGACTTTTCGCAGCGCATGGCGTGCGCTGTCAGAAAGAGGATTCCGGGCATGCGCTGCATTCACTACGTGGCACCTTCGGTTTGGGCCTGGAGAGCGTCGCGGGCAGAGAAGATGGCCCGCTACACTGATCATGTATTGGCGCTTTTGCCATTTGAGCCGCCGCACATGACAAGGGCAGGAATGACATGCGATTTCGTGGGGCATCCTGTCGTGGCGGAGCCGCTTGCTGGTCCGGAAGACGTCCGGGCATTTCGTGCCGAGACCGGCACAGGAGATGCACCCATCGTGCTTGCACTCCCCGGATCGCGACCCAAGGAAGTTGCGCGCCTCGTGCCAGTCTTCGGAGAGGCGATGCACCTGGTTCTGGCAAGCCGTCCTGAGGTCCGTACCGTCGTGCCCGCTGCAGGCCCGGTCGCATCGGCTGTCCGAGAAGGAATTCGTGCGTGGCCCGGAGAGCCGATCGTCCTTGATCCTCGTGACGGAGCTCCCGAATTGAAACGGGCGGCATTTGCTGCTGCCGACGTGGCGCTGGCCGCATCCGGGACGGTTTCGCTGGAGCTTGCTGCGAATGCGACGCCTATGGTTGTTGCCTATGACATGAACTGGCTGTCGTGGCAGGTCATGAGCCGGCTGGCGACCATTGATACGGTGACACTGGTAAACCTTGTTGCAGACACCAGGACGGTCCCGGAATTCCTGGGGCCGGACTGCAAGCCATCGGCTATTGCGGAAGCCGTGAACGAGTTGCTGTCATGTCGTGCGGCTCGCGAGGCCCAACTGGATGCCATGGCCACGACCATGACGCGACTTGGTCGTGGAGAGGAGGCGCCGGGGTTGCGTGCAGCAAGGTCTGTTCTTGCAGCGCTTGCGAGAAATGGTAACGGCCCAGAACAGTGATTCCTCCGCGGTCGACGCAAGCAAATTCAGGTCCAAGGCCATTGTCGGCGTATCGGGTGTCCTGCGGTTGATGATCCAGGAGATCTCCCACGCAATTCGCGGGATCATGACCCATGCCAGATCCAGCCCCCGCCGTAGACGCGGCTGCCGTCGGTTTCGTAGAAGACGCAAGCCTGTCCGGGCGACACGCCTTCCTCCGGCGCCAGCAGCTCGATTGTCGCTTCGGTCGTCGAGACAGGATGGATCACGGCTTCTGCCGGTGGCCTCGTCGAGCGGACCCTGACCGAGAGATTCCACGCGCTGGCGCTGTCGAAGGGTTCGTCGCCGAGCCAGTTTATCTCGCGCACCGGCACGGTGCGGGTGGCGAGCATTTTTTTCGGCCCTACTATGACCCGTTTGTTGTCGACATCGAGACGGACCACGTAGAGTGGCTCTTGCAGCCCGCCGATGCCAAGGCCCCGCCGCTGCCCGATCGTGTAGTGGATGACGCCCTCATGCGTGCCCATTTCGCGGCCGTCTACATGGACGATCACGCCAGGCTCAGCGGCCCCTGGACGCAGTTTCTCGATGACAGACGCGTAGTTGCCGTTCGGGACAAAGCAGATGTCTTGGCTGTCAGGCTTGTCAGCCACGGACAGGCCGTGCGTGCTTGCGAGTTTGCGCGTCTCTTTCTTGGAAGTCAGGTGCCCAAGGGGAAAGCGCAGGAATTCGAGCTGTTCCGGCGTCGTCGTGAACAGAAAGTAGCTTTGGTCCCGTGCCAGATCCGCAGCCATGTGCAGCTCCGGTCCCGATTCGCCGAGCTTCCTTTGGATGTAGTGTCCCGTTGCCATGCAATCTGCGTCGAGGTCATGCGCGGTCTCCAGAAGATCCTTGAACTTCACCCGTTCGTTGCAGCGAATGCACGGTACCGGTGTAGCGCCTGCAAGGTAGCTTTCCGCAAACTCGTCGATCACGGTCTCACGAAAAATGCGCTCGTAGTCGAGAACATAGTGCGGAAACCCCATCGTTTCCGCCACCCGGCGTGCGTCGCGGATGTCTGCTCCTGCGCAACAAGCGCCCTCTTTTGCCAAGGCGGCTCCGTGGTCATAGAGCTGCAGCGTCACGCCCACCACGTCGTAGCCCTCGCGCGCGAGTTCGGCGGCCACGACGGAACTGTCCACGCCGCCAGACATGGCTACGACAACACGGGTGTCCGAAGGCAGCTTCGGAAAGCCAAGCGAGTTTAGGTTTTTGACTCCGTCGAGCGCCATGGTGTCACCGTGAAAGAAATGTCGTGCGAAATACAGGAAAATCGCAGTCACTGACAAGGGCCGGGCACCGCAACTGGTCGACCTGCTCAGCCCACTGGAACTGGCGGCCATTGCGCACGCCCCCGAGCGAATCGGAGATCGCGCGCCAGCCGAGCCACGTTGACACCGGAAATGGGGTGGTCGTTAGGGGCACGGCATCGGGCAGTTCGCAACTGTCGGCAGAACACGACCTGGGACCAAACATAGGTGCGGTGGCCGCAATGCGCGAAGGCGGCATCACGGACCTCCAGCCGATGCAGCATTCGCCTTTGTCGCTTCGTTTAGCCCGATTTCCGCAACTCGCGGGTAACGAGATCTGTAACCCACTGACGATCCTGGATCCGACCCGAATGGTCGGCACTACACGTGACTTCCAAGGGTCGGGTCCTTCGGAACAGTGCGTTTCTCGCGACGGAACCTGCCAAATTTATCAAGACACCTGCCGAGTTTCTGAAGTCGGGTTAGGTTCCTCAGCTACGAAGATGGCCGCACGCACTAGGCAAACACCTTGACCAGCGCCGAGGTCGGCCTCTACTTCATGACCTAATTTGGGCACTTCGAATCGACGCTGAAGCTCGAATTGCCCGAATACTGCATCGTGCTAGACGCTCGTGTCAGTCTCGGCGGCGCCTCCGGCTGCACCTGTAGGCCGGGAGAGGCGGACCCAGCAGAAACCCATGTCCATTTGGAAACTTACGAATCTAACGAAACCGCGCAGGAGATGCTTGATATCTCCGAGCAGACCTGTTTCCTGAACGCCTTCTGCAGAACTGACCTCAAGACCAAGATCAAGGTCGCGCCAATCTGACCACGCGCCGCCGTTCAAGGAGAATTCATGAGAACAAAGGTTTGTATCATCGGCGGTGGGCCATCCGGGCTTTTGCTCAGCCATATCCTCGATGCCAACGGCATCGACAACGTCGTGCTTGAGCGTCAGTCCAAGGACCACGTGCTCAGCCGTATTCGGGCGGGCGTTCTGGAAGCCGGTGCCGCACAACTGCTACGCGATCACGGGCTCGGCGAGCGCATGGATCGCGAGGGCAAGGCGAAGGACGGAACTAGGATTCTGTGGCAGGACCGCCCGGACTTCTTCATCGACGTCAAGAAATGGACGGGCCAGCAGATGATGGCCTACGGCCAGACCAATATCACCGAAGACCTTTATGCCGCTCGCGAACGCGATTGCGGCGCGGTGGTCTGCGATGCAAAGGACGTCGCACTGCACGACATCGAGACTGATGCACCCCATGTGACCTATCAGAAGAACGGCCAAAGGCATCGAGTCCATTGCCGCTTCATTGCCGGGTGCGACGGATTCCACGGTGCGTCGCGCCAGGCGATTCCCGCCACGCATCGTCGGGAATATGAACGGATTTACCCGTTCGGGTGGCTTGGCATCATGGTCGAGAAGCCGCCCCTCGACGACTTCATCTACGCCTATCATGAGGACGGCATGGCCATGGCGGCCCAACGCAACCCAATGCTCAGCCGTTACTACATCCAGGTGCCGCTGTCTGATACGCCAGAGGACTGGTCTGACGATCGGTTTTGGGAAGCTCTCTTGCATCGTTTCCCAGTTGACGTGGCCAAGACCATTCATACAGGTCCGTCAATCGAGAAATCCATTGCGCCGCTGCGCAGTTTCGTCAGCGAACCGATGCGCCACGGCAGCCTGTTCTTGGCGGGCGATGCCGGACATATCGTGCCGCCAACCGGGGCCAAGGGCCTGAACTTGGCAATTTCTGACGTGTACTACCTGCAGCGCGCATTGGTGGCGCATTTCAAGGACGCCAACGACGCCCTTCTCGACGACTATTCTGGCACTGCGCTCATGCGCATCTGGGCCGCCGAGAATATCTCGTGGCGGCTGACCAAGCTGTTGCACGTGTTTCCCGACGAGGATCCGTTCGACCAAAAAATCCGCGAGAACGACTATGACTTGCTGCTGACGTCTGAAGCGGCCCAGCACGCGCTTGCCTACGAATATATCGGTCTGCCCTACGCAACCTGATTGCACTCGGGTTGGCGCGATTGCCGAACCAGCCACTCACCAAGGAGGACAAAAAGAAGAAACACGCAGCTCTTGCCGCTGCAGCCTGTCTGGCGATCACCCCGATGGCCTCGGCGACTTCTCACTAAGGCATTGTTTTTGTTGGCTCCGGCGGTAGGGATCGAACCTACGACCAATTGATTAACAGTCAACTGCTCTACCGCTGAGCTACGCCGGAATGCCGATGGTGGATATAGCAATGCCACTTGACTTCGTCCACTTGATTTTTTTTTCGGAACGAGCGCAACTTCCGCGCCCTTCGCCTGAAAACGGATCAAGTTGACGTGAAACGTGCATGGCACGAATCCCAACTAGCTAACGTCAATCAACGCGATGATCCGACTTGAAACTCGTCTGTTCCGCGCATGGCGACATGCATGCCGGTCTCATCGAAACAAAGCAAGAAATAGTGAATCTCTACGTCTGCTTCTTGTGAATTTTTGCGTTGGTTGGTCAATCATGGGGCGAGGGAAAGAACCGGAAAATATTGGCGCTCTGCCGTGGATGCAATCGTCGTCCCATAACCTAGTCTCAAATGAACACAGGGTTCAGCTTCTGGAGAACCCTGCGGACAGTCCGAGTTCAGGATGTGCCGTTGCCAACGTCCTTTCGACAAGGTCGATGAGATGCGCAAAGACGTTTCGCGATGCAGCTGGCAACAATTCAGGTGGAGTGTCGGTGTAGACCTTGCACGTAAGTTCCTCGACGCTTTGCGGTGAGTTGCTCAGCGCATCCAGAATCGCGTCTGCCCGGGCTTGGCGATGCTTGATCAGCCAGGACAGGCGCTCCTCCGGTTCCTGAATGTCGGGGCCATGTCCTGTCAGAAACCGACGGGCACCTAAGCTGGCCAGGCGTTTGGACGTCTGCATGAAGTCTCGGACGTTTCCGTCGGGCGGCGACACGATCGAGGAGGACCATTCCATCACGTGATCGCCCGAGAAGACCACGTCGTCCATCTGAAAGGCAAGATGACCTGCAAAGTGGCCGGGTGAGTGAATTACATCAAGCTGCCAGTCCTCGCCGCTGACGACGTCCCCGTCGGATATCTGGATGTCGGGGCGAAACAAGCTGTCGACACCTTCTCCTCCGCCCGCGATGCCCGCATTCGCAAGACCCTGCATGGTTGCGTTGCGCCCGGCCTCGGGAGGCCCGAAGCCCAGCACGGTTGCCCCGGTTCGCTCGGCCAGAGTTCGAGCAAGCGGGCTGTGGTCGGCATGCGCGTGCGTAATCAGAATTTGGGTGACATGCTCGTCAGCCGTCGCCCGCAGAATTGCGCCAAGATGGGCTTCGTCCCTCGGCCCGGGATCGATGACTGCAACCTGCCCTTGGCCGACAATGTAGCTGTTTGTTCCCCAATACGTCATCACGCCCGGATTCGGGGCGAGGATGCACCGAATTCCGTCTGCGATAGTTCGAACGAGCCCTGCTTGAGGTTTGCTCATCGGCCCTTTTTCTCCCGCGCCAACGCCCTTAGGGTCATGCCATGATTGCGCGGCTTCTGAAATACTGGATGCCAAGGACATTTTATGGGCGCTCGACCCTGATCCTGCTCGTTCCCGTGACTGTCATCATGGTGGTCGTCACAGTCGTGTTCATCCAGCGCTTGTACGAGGGCGTGACTGAGCAGATGACGGTTGCCGTGGCGCACGAGATCGAGCTCATCCTAGGCCGAATCGACGTTGACGCGCCGGACGCAGACAGCGCATTTGACGCGGCTTTGGAGGTTGCCAATCCTCTGGGTATCGGAATCTCCCCAGGTGCCGCGCAGGCCTTGACACGGCGTGACTGGTTCGACCTGTCAGGAAGGACCGTAATTGCAACGCTCGATCGAGAAATTGAGCAATTGCTCGGTGTTGATCTGGTCGGTCTTCACGGTTTTGCACGCCTTTCCGTCGGGACCCGGGCGGGGCCAGTCGAACTGATCGTGTCCCGGCGGCGGCTCAATGCACGCAATCCGCATCAGTTTCTTGTCCTGATTGGGTTCACCGCGCTCTTGATGTCTGCGATCGCGCTTCTTTACATGCGCAACCAGATTCGCCCCATTCGACGCCTTGCACGTGCAGCGGAGGCATTCGGAAAGGGGCGCGTCGTGCCGTATGAACCGAGTGGTGCCACCGAGGTTCGTTTGGCGGGCAAGGCGTTTCTTGACATGCGCGGCCGAATTGAGCGTCAGATTGAGCAGCGAACATTGATGCTGTCCGGGGTCAGCCACGATCTCAGGACGCCGCTGACCAGAATGAAGCTCGGGCTTTCGCTCATGGATAACAGTTCCGAAACTGAAGCGATGCGTCGTGATGTTCAGGACATGGAAGGCATGCTGGAAGCCTTTCTGTCTTTCGCGAAGGGTGACGCCTTGGAGGCGCCAGAGCAAATTGATCCGTTGAAATTTGTGCGCAAGCTAACGAATCGAATCGCGAGAAGCGAGCCGGTGGTCCTTGGCGTTCTTGAAGGCGAGGGACGCGCAATGCTGCGCCGGGCGGCACTGCAACGTGCTCTCGAAAACCTGATTGTCAATGCGGTGCGCTACGGTGGTCGAGCCAAGGTGTCGGCGCAGATTGCCAAAGATCGAATCAGATTTGTCGTGGAAGACAGCGGGCCGGGCATTCCGGAAGAACTGCGTGAATACGTGCTCAAGCCATTCATCCGGCTAGACTCGGCCAGGAATCAGGATGGCGGCCTGGGCGTTGGTCTTGGCCTGTCGATTGCTGCTGACGTGGCACGACAACATGGTGGAACATTGTTGCTTGGGGAAAGCAAAGACTTAGGCGGCTTGAAAGCCGAAATTTCCATCCCAAGATGAAAGGGGCGGCAAACTCAGCCGCCCAATTCCCAAATTCAGATTTCCAGGCTCTTGGCTGACTTTCCTCTGTCCCTTGCCTCCCTGAACCAGGCTGGCTGGCGTCCACGGCCGGACCAGGTCTGGCTGGGATCGCTCGGGTTCCGATACTTCGGAGGTACAGGGGATTTGCGATATTTTCTCTTCTTGCCCAGGACTTCATTGACGGTCAAACCGTGCTTCTTTGCAATTTTTTGGGCCGCGTCCTGAAGTTCTTGCGTCGCGGCCGCAATCGCGCGGGTCCGGCTGGTCTTGAGTTCGTTTTCGATGCCGCGCTTGAGCGCTTTCAGTTCCCTTTCGGAAAGCTTTCCGAGGTTGAATTTTGCTGCCATGCGATTCTCCTTGGTTGCGATGGCACAAACGCCACGTCGGCCATGCTTTGCTGTGCTACATATGTATTTCTCAAAACGCAACTCTGAAATTTCTGGATTGAAGGAATTCCTGAATTTTGACGTCTTTTGCATCCTTTTCTGGCCAAATTCGAATGTCGAAACTGCCATTTCCAGGTTTGGAAGGCGAAACTATTAGTCAATCTAGATCAGTATGTTGGCGAGAAACGATGACTTTGGAGGCATAACGCGAAAATTGACTTCCGAAACCTCGTCGTTATTCTCAATATGTCTTGATCGAATTTCGAAGTCGGCATCGTTTCCCATTTTTAAGAGCGTTCCAACGCAAGAATGGCAGCTTTGCGCGATGATGAAGAAAGCTCCGCTGTAATTTGATTTCATTTCGATATTGAAACATCCGGTCTCATTATCCAGAAATTCATGAGATGATTGATGTCCATTCCAAGTTACGCGCTCATTTGTCGCACATGATTCTATCCAACGTAGTACTGGAACTGCAAATTCTTCATGAGCGTGCTGCGAAGAACCTGCTGAAGCGCTGTGCTGTTCGATACACGGACATTTTGCTGAAGCAAGCATGCCTTCCAATCGAGTGCCGGCGGCACTTCGGCAATTGACAGTTGTGAGCAATGGCGAGACGCCTGAGCGCGGAAATGCTCCAACGCAAATGTCTCGTTGGTCTCCAACATCGCGCTGCGATGGTCCGGCATCCGTGCGAATGGTGGGCCCGGGGGGACTCAAACCCCCAACCAATGCGTTATGAGCGCACTGCTCTAATCAATTGAGCTACAGGCCCGACCTTGGTTGAGGAGATAACAGACCGGGCGCGACGGTCAAGCATCGTGCCTCTCGTAGACACCGAGGCAGCGTTCCGGTATCCGCAGCCCAATCTGGAGTAGGACAAGCATGGCCACAGGCGGTCTCACTTATGCCGATGCAGGCGTGGACATCGAGGCGGGCAACGCGCTGGTCGAACGAATCAAACCTGCCTCCGCTCGAACCTCTCGCCCCGGAAGTGTTGCTGGATTGGGCGGATTCGGCGGCATGTTCGACCTCAAGGCGGCGGGATTTGCGGATCCGATCATCGTGGCCGCGACCGATGGAGTCGGAACCAAGCTGAAGGTCGCCATCGAAGCCGACCATGTTGACGGCGTCGGCATCGATCTCGTGGCAATGTGCGTCAACGATCTGGTTTGTCAGGGTGCTGAGCCACTTTTCTTCCTCGACTATTTTGCAACTGGGCGTCTTGATGTCGACCGTGCTGCGCAGGTGATCGAGGGAATCGCCGATGGCTGTGCACGATCGGGTTGTGCCCTGATTGGCGGCGAAACGGCGGAAATGCCTGGGATGTATGCGGGCGAAGACTTTGATCTTGCGGGCTTTGCTGTCGGTGCAATGGAGAGAGGGCGAGGACTGCCTGCCGGGGTTTCCGAAGGAGATGTGCTGCTTGGGCTTGCCAGCGATGGCGTGCATTCGAACGGATTTTCGCTGGTTCGACGAATCATGGATGAGCACGACTATTCTTGGGATGATGCGTGCCCTTGGGCGGACAATTCACTTGGTCAGGCATTGCTGACACCGACCCGGCTCTACGTGAGAGGTGCCATCAACGCCATTCGGGCAGGTGAATTGCACGGGTTGGCGCACATCACTGGCGGTGGTTTGACCGAGAACGTGCCACGGGTGCTGCCCGAAAATCTCGGCGCCGAGATCGACCTCGGCGCATGGGAATTGCCTCCGGTCTTTGCATGGCTGGCCGAGAAAGGCGGTTTCTCCGAATCGGAAATGCTAAGAACCTTCAACGCCGGAATCGGAATGGTGGCGGTCACGCCTGAGGTGTCTGTCGAGTCCGCGGTCGCTGCGTTTGTGGAAGGCGGGCATCTGGCGTTCCCGATTGGTCGGGTGATTGCAGGCGACGATGTCGTCTTTCAAGGCAAGTTGCTTTGAGACGGGTCGCCATTCTCATTTCCGGCCGCGGTTCGAACATGGTTGCGCTCGTGCGGGACATGGTCGGAAACCACCCGGCCCGTCCAGTTCTCGTGCTGTCGAACGTGCCGGACGCCAAAGGGCTGTGTCTGGCCAAGGAAATGGAAGTTGAGACTGCGGTCGTGAATCACCGTGCGTTCCGAGGCGACAGGGCCGCCTTTGAGGCCACCTTGACCGAGCGACTTGAGACCGCCCGACCGGACATCATCTGCCTTTGCGGATTCATGCGCATCCTTACCTCTGAATTCATAGAGCGCTGGTCCGGTCGCATCCTGAACATCCACCCGTCGCTCCTGCCAAAGTACCCGGGCCTTGACACGCATGCCCGCGCCATCGCCGCTGGCGACGACGAGGCGGGATGCACGGTTCATGAAGTTACGGACGAACTCGATGCCGGTCCGGTCCTGGGGCAGGCGCGTGTACCAATCAACGTTGGCGATACAACCGATGCGCTTGCGGCACGTGTGCTGACCGTCGAGCACCAACTCTTTCCCGCGGTATTGCGCCGGTTCACGAAAGGCGACAAATCACCGGTTTACTTGCCCGAGGGAACCGCACCGCAATTCGGCGCAGATCCTGAACCAAGCCCAGGGACCATGCATTGAGATGATCACGATCACGACTACGCAAGAACTCGAAGCGTTTTGCAGGACGGCGTCTTCTGCGCCATATCTGACAGTTGACACAGAGTTCATGCGGGAGCGGACCTATTACTCGAAACTGTGCCTTGTGCAACTGGCCGTGCCAGGAACGTCTGAAGATGACGCCGTTCTTGTTGATCCGCTAGAGGCCACCTTGGCCCTCGACCCGCTGTATGAACTGCTCGGCAACAGGAACGTCACAAAGGTCTTTCATGCGGCCAGGCAGGACGTCGAGATATTCTTCGTCGATGGCGGGGTCATACCATTGCCTCTCTTTGACACGCAGGTCGCTGCCATGGTGGCGGGATTTGGCGAGCAGGTCGGGTACGAAACGCTTGTCCGAAAGATTGCAGGGGCGGAGCTAGACAAGTCTTCCCGTTTCACGGACTGGTCGCGGCGTCCGCTTAGCAATGCGCAAAAGCGCTATGCATTGGCGGACGTGACGCATTTGCGCGAAATTTATGAACATCTTTCTTCGGAACTGGACGCATCCGGAAGGCGGTCTTGGGTCGAAGAGGAGCTTGCCTTGCTTGTCGATCCGGCAACCTATGCCATCGAACCTGAAGAAGCGTGGCGGCGCGTCAAGACACGCTCCGAATCGGGTCGACATCTTGCCATCGTGCGAGAGCTCGCGCGGTTCCGCGAAATCTATGCCCAAAGCAAGAACATTCCGCGCAACCGAGTGATAAAGGACGACGCGATTCTGGAACTTGCATCGACAAAGCCCAAGACAATGGAGCAACTCTGTCGATCTCGGCGCCTGCCGCGAAATGCCCGGAAGGGCGATGTTGCGAACGGATTGCTCGCTGCCGTGAAAGCTGGAATCGAGACGCCTGACGACCGGCTGCCGAGTTCGGGTCGCCTTCATGGCCAGGCACAGGTGAATCCTGCTCTCGCGAGTCTGTTGCGCGTGCTGCTCAATGCCAAGTCCGAAGAGCTGGGCGTCGCGCAGAAGTTGATTGCAACATCGTCCGAGCTTGATGAGATTGCAGCCGGGAACTACGACTGCCAGCCGCTAATGGGCTGGCGACGAAAGGCGTTCGGCGAGGATGCACTCGGCCTTTGCAACGGCAGGCTCGCCCTTCGTGCCAAGGGAACGTCGGTCGAAGTGTTCGAGGTTTGATTCGCTCCGGGCGTAGCGACAGGCCTGTCAGGGCTGGACTGACCTGGAATTCATCACGCCGTTGACCTGAATCCTCCGAACACCGCCGAGACCGGCATCCGGGACGAACAGTGCCGCAGTGAGCACCCGTGATTGCTGCGTCGATTGGAGCTGTGTTTCGCGCGGTGGCACCGCACGGAAACTGTAGGACAGAACGCCATCTACCGGCTTGCCGTCGGGAGCGTCGTTGACGAGTTCCGGCTTGAACCAGCCTTGGGTTGTGGGCAGGGCCGTCGCGAGAACAATAGCACCGCCCGTCACGTCCTCGACCGCAAGGGACGTGATCTCGGCCACCCGGGGACGAATGTCCTCGTTCGGATGTTGATGCTCGCCGCCAGTTGAGTCCGAAGGAGGCTCTGATTGCGAGCCACCGATGCTTGGGAGAGCGTCGCATCCTGACAAGCCGGTTGCCATAAGACCCATCAGGATCGATCTGCGTGACGTCATTGTCCTTACCCTTTGGACATGTATCGATGGATTGACAGCATCACCCGATCTCCATTCGACATGTTTTCTGCGTATTGTCGAATCTCCATCGAAGCTGGCGTCCACGTGCAGAAGCGCCAATGCCGGAATTCATGTCCCTTGTACGGGCGTCTCAGCATGGCAGGAAGCCTTGCATGAAGTGAACCTGAGATCGGCAGGACACAGCCCTGCTTTCGTAGCAAGACATGCATATCACATGCAAAGGACACGGCAAGGCTGAAAACGGCAAGCCCAAGGAAATAAGCTTCTTTCCCTACCTTTTCCGGGCAATTGCCAGCCCGTCCGCGCGGGCCCGAAAGGCGTCTGCCTCTGGACCTTCAACTGATCTCGCCTTAATTGGAATTCCATGGCACAGGAAGAGTTCGAAGAAATCGTGGATGCCTTCGACTACCTTGACGAGTGGCAGGACCGATATCGTCACGTCATCGAAATGGGCAAGGCGATGCCACCTCTGGACGAGGCGCAGAAAGTGCCGGCCACGAAGGTCGAGGGCTGCGCGAGCCAGGTGTGGCTGGTGCCGAGCGTCGAAGGCACAGGCGCCACCGCGATCTTCACATTCGAAGGCGAGAGTGATGCGGTGATCGTGCGCGGGCTGATTGCAGTTCTGAAAGCCCTGTTTTCGGGATTGAGCGTGCGCGAGATCCTGGACATTGACGCCCGTGCCGAACTCAATCGTCTCGGGCTGGAGGAACACTTGACGTCTCAGCGCTCGAACGGCCTTCGTTCAATGGTGAAGCGGATCCGGGAACTTGCGGGCAGGGCTGGCGGCAAGTAGGACGCCTTCAGCACTGGAATTCAGGAATGGCTGATCGCTGTGCCATCCAGAGGTGCATTCGCATCCTGCATGGCCGCCATGCAAGACCGCATGACGAATGGACTTTCTGCCACTTTACGGGTATTTCGACGCGAAGTCAGATGGAGCCGGCATGAGTGTCAGAGACCTGAAGATCCCCGGCCAGCGCCACCCCGAAAAGGCGCATCGTCCGGACAGCGACCAGCCGAGGAAGCCGGACTGGATTCGCGTCAAGGCGCCGGTGGGTCGCGGCTATATGGATACCCGGAACATCATGCGCGAGCACGGGCTCGTAACTGTCTGCGAGGAAGCGGGCTGCCCAAACGTGGGCGAGTGCTGGAGCCAAGGTCACGCCACGATGATGATCATGGGTGAGGTCTGCACTAGGGCCTGCACGTTCTGCAACGTCGCCACCGGAAAGCCGCCGGAGGCGCTCGACGTCTTCGAGCCTGGTCGTGTTGCGGATGCCGTGCACAAACTCGGTCTCAAGCACGTGGTGGTGACATCTGTTGACCGCGACGATGTCGAGGACGGCGGAGCGGAACATTTTGCGCACACCGTTCGCGCGATCCGGCGACGGTCTCCAGACACAACCATCGAGATCCTCACCCCGGACTTCCTGAAATGCGCTCCGTCTGCACTTGAGGTCGTTGTCGATTCACGGCCTGACGTGTTCAACCACAATCTCGAGACGGTTCCTGGCCTTTATCCCGAGGTTCGACCCGGTGCGCGGTATTTTCATTCCCTGAGGCTGCTGCAACGCGTGAAGGAGCTGAATCCTTCCATGTTCACCAAGTCGGGAATCATGGTCGGGCTTGGCGAGGACCGGCAAGCCGTGCTTCAGGTCATGGACGACATGCGCGCAGCGGACGTGGACTTCCTGACGATCGGTCAGTACCTGCAGCCGACACGCAAGCATCACCGTGTCGACAGGTTCGTGACGCCCGAGGAGTTTGCCAGCTACGAGAAGACTGCCTACGGCAAGGGATTCCTCATGGTTTCCGCAACGCCGCTGACACGATCATCCTATCATGCCGGCGATGACTTTGCCCGACTTCGCGATGCCCGCCTGAAGAAAGTCGGCCAGATCTAGGAGCCCTGATCCGCTCTTGGGAGCGGTCGGGCCAAAGCCTCTCATCAACCGCGGCGATTGCCGTTCTAGAAGGGACGTCGCTGTTGTCCATCTGCGGCGGATGCTAATGTGCGCGCGAGCGTGCGACAGGAGGCGATGCCATGAATGATCAGACCTCGCAAGCAGCGGGTGAGGAGCACGGCGAAGACGAATACGCGCTCAACCGAAGTCTCGTATCCCAGGTCCAGCTGGCCTTGGCGGCTGGAGACGCGTCTCGCCTTGCAGAGCTTTTTGATCCGCTTCATCCCGCGGATGTCGCGGACCTCGTGGAACAGCTTGACGATGGTCGCCGCCGCGAACTGCTGGTGCTGGCCGGCCACCTGATCGACGGCGAAGTCCTTTCGGATATCGACGAGGACGTCCGTGAGGGCGTCATCGAGTTCCTTCCGGACAAGCAGTTGGTGGACGCGGTCCGCGAACTCGAATCGGATGATGTGGTCGACATCCTGGAAGATCTTGGAGAGCCGCAGCAGGAGGCGATCCTGGACGCCCTGGACACTGGCGACCGGATTGCGGTTGAGCAGTCGCTGTCCTGTCCGGAGGACTCCGCCGGCCGCCTCATGCAGCGTGAAGTGGTCACGGCTCCCGAACATTGGCTGGTCGGTGACGCCATCGATCACCTGCGCGAAAGCGATGACCTGCCTGAACAGTTCTACCACATCATGCTTGTCGACCCGCGCCACAGGCCGGTCGCATATGTGACCTTGGGGAGGGTCATGTCCTCGCGCCGCAGCGTGCCTCTCTCAACGATCACCGACGCCAGTTTCCGGACGTTTCGTGTCGATGAGGACGAGGGTGACGTGGCGTACGCCTTCAACCAGTACCACCTGATCTCGGCGCCGGTGGTTGACGCTGCAGGCCGGCTTGCAGGCGTTATCACCATTGATGATGCCATGGCCGTGCTGGACGAGGAGCACGAAGAGGACGTGTTCCGGCTCGCGGGTGTCGGCGACGAAAGTCTGTCGACGTCAACCGCCAAGATTGTCTGGCGCAGGTTTCCGTGGCTGGCGGTGAACCTGGTCACCTCGATCATCGCCTCGATCGTGATTGCGCAGTTCGAGGATGTCCTGATGGCCGTCGTCGCACTTGCAGTTCTCATGCCCATTGTGGCGTCCATGGGCGGCAATGCCGCGACGCAGTCAATGACGGTGGCGGTTCGGGCCCTGGCAAAGCGCGACTTGACAAGCTCGAACGCGCTCAGGGTCATCTGGCGGGAGAGTTTGGCGGGGTTTCTTAATGGTGGGCTCTTCGCCGTGATCATGGGGGCAGTGGGCTACGCCTGGTTCGGTTCCCCGTTGCTTGGTGTCGTCATCGGCGTCGCCATGATCGTGAACCTGGCGGTGGCCGGATTTTCCGGCGTTCTCGTGCCCATCGCCCTCGAACGGGTGCGGGTCGACCCGGCACTCGCATCTGGAAGTTTTGTCACTACGGTCACCGACGTGGTCGGCTTCTTCACGTTCCTTGGCCTGGCTTCCCTGGTGCTCCTGTGAACGTCACGGACCTGAAGGCCGCCATGCGCAAGGCAGCGTCGCGCCGTCGTGCAATGACAGACCCAAAGGTTGCGGAGGCCGCGTGTGAGCATCTGATTGCCGCGGTCCGAGATGCAACCGGGTCTACGGTCTCGGGGTACTGGCCAATTCGCACCGAAATCGATCCTCGGCCTGCGATGCATGAGCTTGCCGGATCTTACAAGCTGTGCCTTCCCGTGGTGCAGGGCATGGATCAAGCCCTGAAGTTTCGCCGTTGGATGCCCGGCACGGAGTTGGCCGAGGGCGCCTTTGGGGCTGCCATTCCGCGGGATCAAGTTGAACTTGTGCCATCCATCTTGATCGTGCCGCTGCTCGCCTTCGATAGCAGGGGTGGCCGCCTCGGCTATGGTGGTGGCCATTACGACAGGACGTTGGAGGCACTGCGTTCGCGTGACAAAGTGACCGCCATTGGCTTTGCCTACGACATTCAAGAATGTAGCGAAGTGCCGTGCGAGCCGACCGATCAGCTTCTCGATCTGGTCGTCGCGGAGTCAGGGATCAGACAGTTCGCGTGAAAACGCAGCTTCGCCGGCACATCGTCACGCGATTGAGTGACATCGCGCAGGAGAACTTCCAGGACCGCGTTGTGGCGTCATCTGTCAACGGTGCACGCCGTGGCCTTTCTTCGCTCCAGCCAATTCCAGGAAGCGTGCCTTGATCTGCGAGAACAGGCTCGGAGGGATAAATCCGGAGGCGAACTCGTCCGACTGACCAGGCAGCGGCGACAGTCCGCAGTTTGGCCATTCATCGATGTTGTGCTCCGACACAATTTCCCAGCTCGGCGCCTGATCAAGGCCCAAGGCTTGCTTTACATGCGCCGGAACCTCGATGCCTACCGAATTGTCGGCGGGCTGCGTATGAGCAATCAGCAGTAGAACAACGTAGCGCGGTATAGCGCTTGGATCGGTGGCGGCTGCCTAACAGGCTGGGCGGGTCTTGCCATGGTTTTGGCCGGAAGCGGCATCATCCGTCCAGAGATAGTCGTAGTGGACGACCAAGCCCGGCTTCGGTTCGGGAAGCGTCACGGTTCTGCCGTTACTTCAGGAGTTCATCAAGCGGCTCGTGTTTCGCGTCCATTTCGGCGCGTTCCAATGCGCCGATCACCACATCGGCGGCGCTTTCGGTGCGATGGCTCCGCTGTGCCGAAGCACGAAGCCAGTCATATTGTTCCGCAGACAGAAGCACAAACTCGCGGCGACCGTGCCGGGTTATCTCAACCGGCTCGCGTTGCGCCTCATGCTGGAACCGTCCGAACTTGCGCTGAAACTCGAATGAGCTCACTGTTGACGTAGCAGCTTCACCGGGCAACCTGGGTTTGCCCCAACAAACGTATTTTCCGTAGAATTGAAAGAGATGGAGGTGAGGATGAAGGTCATCCTTATGGAGGCGACGCGGCTTCCCGCCTGTCGTGTCGAGCATTCGGACATGGTCAGAACGGCCTCGCCCTATTGTCAACAGGACGGGATGCCGCGCGGTTTCTGGAAGGCGGCGAAGTCTCCGTCACGTATGGCGTTGGCCTCTGAATGCCGCACTTGATGCGACCTTTGATCCAATTCTGGAGCGTGGCAGGCTGGCCTCCGGCCGTCGGTTAGGTGCAGGTTTTGCGGTCTGGATGACCGGACCGGGCCGCCATCAATGCCGGGTCCGGTGCGCGTGAGGATGAACGCTTGCGGAAGGCACGCTATCAGGGCAAGACGTGCGGGGGTCCGCCAGGTCCAGGGATCGAAACAGTCTGGTGATTGTCTGGTTAGGGAATGGCAAGAGCCAGTATACAAGGCGTTCAGTGTCTTGAATGAGTGGCAAAAACACACTGCGCTAGATTTCCGCTTCTGGAACTAGGGCGAACATGCGATGCAGTCTTTGAGGCAAAGGCATGAAAATCCTGTATCTTGGCGACGTAATGGGGCGGTCTGGGCGCACGGCAGTTGTCGAGCGGCTGGGCGACTTGCGGGCGCGCCTGCAAGCGGACTTTGTAGTGGTCAATTGCGAAAACGCAACCTCCGGCCTGGGAGCGTCTCCGGAGCACGCGGCCTCCCTGCTTGAGGCGGGCGCCGATGTGCTGACCTTGGGCGATCATGCGTTCGACCAGCGCGAAATGCTGTCGGGAATCGAGCGCGAGCCGCGCATTCTTCGCCCCTTGAACTTTTCGAGGGTCGCGCCGGGCGCAGGTGCACGAGTGTTCGACGCCGGCAGGGGCCGGCAGGTGCTGGTGGCACAGGTCCTCGGCCAGGTCTTCATGAACCGCCCTTATGACAATCCGTTCTCGGCCATTGACGAGATACTGAACAGGTATCCACTTGGCGGCGCCGTTCATGCAAGTCTCGTCGACATTCATTGCGAGGCAACGTCCGAGAAGATGGCGATGGGCCACTTTTGTGACGGCCGCGCCAGTGCCGTTATCGGTTCACATACGCATGTGCCGACGGCCGACACGATGATCCTGCCAGGCGGCACGGCCTACATGACGGATGCCGGAATGTGCGGCGACTACAACTCGGTGATCGGCATGGGCAAGGAAGAGCCGCTCAGCCGCTTCGTGACCGGCATGAGAAAGGGACGTTTCCAGGCTGCGCTGGGCGAAGCGACGCTATGCGGCGCTCTCGTCACAACCGATGACGACACCGGGAAGGCCTTGGACTTGACACCGGTGCGCGGCGGCGGCGTGCTCGCGCCTCCGCCCTGAGGCAGATGCGCCGCAACCTGATCCTGCCTATTCTCGCGTTGCTGCTTGCCGGTGCGGGTTGGGGGCTGACCCAACCCTTGGCCAAGATTGCCGTGAGCGAGGGCTATCGTCAATTCGGGCTGGTCTTCTGGCAAATGACGATCGGAGCAGTTGCACTGGGCATTCTGCAAGCCGTCCGCCGCCGAAAGATCCGCTGGGACGCCGCAGCTCTCTTTGTCTACCTCCAGCTTGCGCTGGTCGGCACCGTCATCCCGAACTCTGCGAGCTATGAGGCAATACGGCATCTGCCATCCGGCCTTGTGTCAGTCCTTTTGTCGTTCGTGCCGATGTTCGCCTTCCCGATTGCCCTTGCGTTTAAGATCGAGCGTTTCGTGCTGTCCCGGCTGCTTGGCCTGTGCCTGGGTCTTGCAGGCGTTCTCCTGATCGTGGGTCCGGAAGCGAGCCTACCAGAACGCGCAATGGTCGCTTTCGTGCCGTTGGCGCTGATCGCGCCATTTTTCTACGGGCTGGAGAGCAACCTGATTGCAAAGTGGGGCACGGCGGGACTCGATCCAGTTGACGCGCTGTTTGGCGCCTTGGTCTTTGGTGCCGCAATCACGTTCCCGCTTGCGCAGGCGACCGGTCAGTTCATCGACCCGAGGCCGCCATGGGCACTGCCGGACATGGCGCTTCTTGCTGTCTCGCTTGTTCACGTGATGGCCTATTGTCTTTATGTCTGGATGGTCGGGAAGGCCGGCGCACTGTTCGCTGTCCAGGTGAGCTACCTCGTCACCGGGTTCGGCGTCTTCTGGGCGATGTTGCTTCTGGGCGAGATCTACTCGGGCTGGGTCTGGGCCGCCATTTGCCTGATGCTGCTGGGGGTGTTCCTCGTCCAGCCGGGTCCGGGAGCCAGGGTGCTTGCAGGAGAGTCGGAAAGCGGGGAAAAGTGCCAATGATGCTTGCACTTGCAAATCTGCACCCGGACGCACCGGCAATCGTGACGCTCGTGGTCGTGGCAGTGATGTTCGCGTTGTTCATTCGTGAAGTCTACCCGCCGGAGGTGACGGCCATCGCAGGTGCCGGTGCGCTTCTTGTGCTCGGCCTGCTTCCCTACGAGGAGGCGGTTCATGTCCTCGCCAACCCGGCGCCGTGGACGATCGCGGCGATGTTCATCGTGATGGGCGCCCTTGTGAGGACAGGTGCGCTGGAATGGTTTACGCGGCTCGCCGAATCGAAGGCGGACGACAGTCCGGCCATGGCGATCGGCGCGCTAATGGCCCTAGTCGTGGTCGCGTCGGCCTTCGTCAACAACACGCCCGTCGTCCTCGTCATGATCCCGGTCTTCGTCCAGTTGGCGCGGAAGCTGAAGATGTCGTCGTCCAAGCTGCTCATTCCGCTTTCCTACATGGCGATTTTCGGCGGCACCTGCACGCTGATCGGTACGTCGACAAACCTTCTTGTTGACGGCGTTGCTCGTGCAGGCGGGATGGAGCCCTTCACAATCTTTGAAGTGACCCCAGTGGCGGTCATCCTGGTCGTCTGGGGTGGCATCTATCTGCGATTTCTGGGTCCGCGCCTTTTGCCGGATCGCGCGAGCATGGGGACGCTTCTCGCAGACAAGTCAAAGATGAAGTTCTTCACGGAGATCGCGCTTCCGGAGGACAGTGCTTTGATCGGCCAGGCAGTGACCGAGGTTGACCTGTTCAAGCGTGGCGGCGTGAGATTGATCGATGTCCTTCGAGGCGACGCGTCGCTCCGGCGGGAGCTGGATGCCGTTCGCTTGCAGGCGGGGGATCGCGTCGTGGTTCGCACACAGATGGAGGAGCTCCTTGGCCTCAAGGCCAATCCGGACGTGCGGCTGGCCGAGAAGCTCTCTTCGCGAAAGACATCTACGGTTGAAGTCCTGATCACGCCGCATGCAACCCTGGTTGGACGTTCGCTCGGGGATCTCAGGTTGCGGCGGCGCTACGGGGTCTATCCGTTGGCGGTCCACCGCAAGAACGAGAACATCGGCCGGCAGCTCGACGATCTCGTGATCCGAGTTGGCGACACCTTGCTTCTGGAGGGGGCCGCCGAGGACATTTCCCGGCTGGCCAGCGACACGGGCCTTGTCAACGTGTCCGAGCCGACTGCGCGGGCATTCAGGCGCGGGCACGCACCTCTGGCACTTGGCACGCTTGGAGGCATCGTGGCCTTTGCGGCAATCGGCGCCGCGCCTATCCTGTTCCTCGCCATGGTCGCAGTGGCAGTCGTGCTTCTGACCCGCTGCATTGACGCCGACGAGGCATTCTCGACAATAGATGGCCGGCTTCTCGGCCTGATCTTCGCAATGCTTGCCGTTGCCACCGCGATTGAGACTTCAGGAGCCATTCACCTGATTGTCTCGGCTATCGAGCCGATTGTCTCGGCGCTTCCTCCGTTCCTGATCGTGTGGGCGATCTATCTGGTGACGTCGGTCCTTTCGGAGACGATCAACCACGCGGTAGCCGTGGTCGTGACACCGGTTGCAATTGGGCTTGCGTATTCCATCGGGGTTGATCCACGCCCCCTTGTCATCGCGGTGATGATCGCCGCATCTGCCACGTTCGCGACGCCTATCAGCTACCAGACCAACATGATGGTCTACGGTCCCGGCGGTTACAGGTTCACGGACTTTCTCCGGGTGGGCATTCCGCTGAACCTCTCGACGGGCATCTTCGCATCGCTGCTGATCCCGTTCTTTTGGCCACTTTGATGCACCGGATCGCTTCGCGCCGCGCCATGCATGTCGCGTGGCAGTTTCCGGCCTCGCGGCATTCGCGAAAGTGCTTGCAAATTCCTCGATTCACAATTTGATCGCTTTGACCAAAACGAAAGAATTGTCATGAACATCACTCTTCTCAAGACCTTGTGCGAAACCCCCGGTGTGCCGGGCCATGAGGAACGCGTTCGCGGCAAGATCGAGCAGGAGGCCAAGCGGCTTTTTGACGAGGTGAACACCGATTCCATGGGGTCTCTGCATTGCGTCAGGAAGGGCAAGTCGAAGAATCCGAAGAAGATCATGCTTCTCTGTCACATGGACGAGATCGGGTTCCTTGTGAGCCACATCTCGAAAGAGGGGTTCCTGTATCTCCAGACCCTGGGCGGATTCGATCCAAGAAACCTGTTTTCGCGCAGGGTTCTCGTCTGCACGGGGAAGGAAGACCTCAAGGCCGTCATGAATCCGGGAGGACGGCCGGTTCATATTTCCTCTCCGGAGGACAGGAAGAAGATTCCGCAACCACATGAGTTCTTCGTTGATACCGGCCTGGGCAAGCGAGCGAAGGACGTCGTCAAGGTCGGCGACATGGTCGTGATGGATGAGCCCTTTCTGGAACTCGGCGACAAGGTGGTCTCGAAGGCGCTCGACAACCGGATTGCCTGCTGGCTTGGCATCGAGTCGGTGCGTGGGCTTGGAAAGTTCAAGACCAAGTCCGAGATCCACGTGGTCTTCACGACGCAGGAAGAAGTGGGGCTCCGGGGCGCGCGGACAGCAGCGTTTCGGGTGAAGCCCGACATCGGGATCGGAATTGACACGACGCTTGCCTGCGACACGCCGGGCGTGCCAGAGCAGGATCGTACGACAGAGCAGGGCAAGGGGTTCGGCCTGCATCTGCGTGACGGTTCCTTCATCGCCGACAAGGCACTCTCGGAGGAGTTTGCGGCGCTGGCCGAGAAGGAGAAGATCCCTTACCAGCGCACTATGCTGCGATCAGGAGGGCAGGATGGTGCCGCCGCACAGCAAGCGGCGTCCGGCGCGCGCGCAGTTGGAATCGTGGTCGGCACGCGATACATCCACACGGTGACGGAAATGGTCGAAAAGAGCGACTTGCAGGCTGCGCGAGACATTCTGGTGGCATATCTCAGGGCCAATTGAGTGCCGGAAGGCAGAACAGCAGCATCGCCGGATTCAGGCTGAAGCACTCATGTCGGACAGCGGGCGCATTGATTGCCAGGCTGACATTCTGCTGCGAAACCAACTGCGCTGACGCTTCGCGAACTGTCTTGTCGCGACAAACACTGCCTCGCGCGCATCATCCAGTGAAGTTTCGCCACGCACATGCGCGATCAGTTCGGCAGCGCCGATGGCCTTTGCCGAAGGGCGAGCGGGATGCCAGGCAGGCGCGTTCGCGCGCACTTCGTCAAGCAGGCCGTCGGAGAGCATTTGGGCAAATCGCTTTTCGATTCGTTCATTGAGCCAGTCCTTGGGCGCGTCGACGAGAATGGCCGCTGCATTGGACAGCGGCAGGAGCGGGGGGTCGGTTTCATCCTGCCAAGCGGCCAACCCTCGACCGGTAGCCGTCAGGACTTCCCACGCGCGCTGAACGCGCATCGGGTTCCGCCCGTCAATCCGGGCCATGGTTTCAGAGTCCAGTTCGCCTCGAAGCTTGTTGATGCCGTCCGTGGTGATTCGCTTCATTGCGATGCGTCTCACTTCGTCCGGGATCTCGGGAATCGGGGCCAACCCCTCTGTCAGGGCTGTGAAGTAGAGTCCGGTGCCCCCGACGATTACGGGTGTCGGGCCCTCAAGAAGCGGTACAAGATCGCGGAGCCATCGGCCCACGGAATATTCGACGTCGCCTGGCACGTGGCCGTAGAGCGCATGCGGCACCTCTTTCTCGGCTTCGGCGGAAGGTCTGGCAGTGAGAATCCGCCAATCGGCAAAGACCTGCATGGCGTCGGCGTTGATGATCGGCCCTCCGGTTCGCGCCGCGAATTCCATTGCAAGCGCGGACTTTCCGCTTGCGGTCGGACCTGCGATCAGGATCGGGAGACTCAGGTCGATCCGGTCAAGGACGTCGTTCAGTGATCCTTCGTTGATCATTCCGGAGTTTTCGGACATTTTCGCGCCCGAAGCAAAGCGAGAGCATGCGAGGACGAGCACCATGAGCAAGCCCAACGATCCTGCCTATTCCCGCGTTCTGCTGAAGATATCCGGCGAAGCGCTGATGGGCGATCAGGGTTTCGGACTTCATCCACCGACTGTTGCGAAGATCGCCGAGGAAGTGAGATCGGTGCACGAACTTGGTGTCGAAGTATGCATGGTGATCGGTGGCGGCAACATCTTCAGGGGATTGCAGGGCTCGGCGCAGGGCATGGAGCGGACAACGGCGGACTACATGGGCATGCTTGCCACGGTCATGAACGCCCTTGCCATGCAGTCCGCGCTTGAGGCGCTTGGCATCCACACCAGGGTAATCTCGGCGATTCGCATGGACGAAGTCGCGGAGCCTTACATTCGCCGGCGGGCCGTCAGGCACCTCGAGAAGAAAAGGGTTTGCATATTTGCCGCTGGTACCGGCAATCCGTACTTTACCACCGATACCGCTGCTACTTTGCGTGCCACGGAAATGTCCTGCCAGGCAATCTTCAAGGGCACGTTGGTTGACGGCGTCTATGACAAGGATCCCGCCAAGCACTCGGACGCCAAGCGATACGACAAGATCAGCTACGATGACGTTCTGGCGAAGAACCTGAAGGTCATGGATGCTTCCGCAATAGCGCTTGCCCGCGACAATGGTCTTCCGATCATCGTGTTTTCTCTCGACGAGCCGGGCGGGTTTCGAGGCATTCTCTCTGGCGAGGGTACCTACACGATCGTTCAGGACCGGGCGTGAACGCAATGAGTCTCGCGGCCGCTGAATTGTCCTCGATTTGAAGGTCCGCGCATGCGTGCTCTTGTCCAACGAGTCAGCCGCGCAAGCGTAACCGTCGACGACGAGTTCGTCGGGAAAATTGGCCCCGGCCTGCTTGTCCTGGCCTGCGCCATGGCAGGTGATCCCCCTGAGGCCGTTTCGAAGCTCGCGTTGAAGGTCGCAAGGCTCCGAATTTTTCCTGACGATGAGGGTCGCATGAATCGCTCGCTGCTGGATGCCGGGGGAGAGGCGTTGGTCGTTTCCCAGTTCACGTTGGCGGCGGATACGTCTCGGGGCAACCGGCCCGGTTTCTCGACCGCCGCATCGCCGGACGAAGGGGAAGAGCGGGTTGCTGCATTTGCTGCCGAAATTCGGGCTCTCGGCGTGAAGGTCGCCGAAGGCCGCTTTGGCTCCGACATGAAGGTCAGCCTCACAAATGACGGGCCGGTCACAATCTGGCTCGACACTGGCGCGTGAGTTTAGGTACCACTCCGCAAATTCAAGATTTTGGGGCAGTGCAGTTCTTCGCGTCAGTTCATGAGTGGTCGGAAGAACGTGCTGCGGATCGTCTCCACCGACGCGCCCGTCAATTCGCATTCGCGCTCCATGCCAGTGGATTCCGGACGTCAATGTTCGACGTTACTTCCCCCTTTCTGCCTATCAGGAGATTCCATACGCCAAACTCGGAAAGACGGTTTCCCTATACATTGGCGGCCTCTTAGCGGTATAGATTGGCCAATTCCCGGGGAGGGCGTTCGCAGGTTGGACGCCAAGATGACATGGCAGAAGAGTTCGAACTCGACCTAGACGACATTGAACGTCGGATGGATGGCGCGATGAACGCGCTCAGGCAGGAGTTTCTGACATTGAGAACCGGTCGAGCCTCCGCCTCGATGCTGGATCCGATAATGGTCAATGCATATGGGGCCACGACGCCCATAAACCAGGTCGGCACTGTCAACGTGCCGGAACCCCGCATGATCACGATCAACGTCTGGGACAAGAACCTGGTTGGCGCCGTTGAAAAGGCGATCCTGGCAAGCGGGCTCGGCATCAATCCTGTGACCGATGGCACGATCATTCGGTTGCCGATTCCGGAACTTAACGAGGAACGCCGCCGCGAGCTGTCCCGGGTTGCAGGCCAATATGCGGAAAACGCCCGGATTGCGATCCGCAACGTTCGCCGTGACGGAATGGACCAAGTCAAGAAAGCAAAAGCCGATGGACTTGGCGAAGACGACCAGAAGTTCTGGGAGAGTGCCGTGCAGGAAGCCACTGACAATGCGATAAAGAAAGTGGACGCGGCGCTGGAAAACAAGCAAGCCGAAATAATGCAGGTATGAGGCCGCAAGTGCGAGCAGATACAGGAAAGCCAGTTTTGGGCAGGCATGAAGAGCAATCCAATCCGAAGCATGTGGCCATCATCATGGATGGCAACGGTCGCTGGGCGCAGGCGCGTGGAAAACCGCGGCTGTTCGGGCATCATGCCGGTGCGCACCGCGTTCGCGAAATCGTCAAGGCATGCCCTGAACTCGGGGTCAGGTACCTGACCATCTTTGCCTTCTCGACAGAAAACTGGAAGCGCACCCAAGCAGAAGTTTCCGGCCTCATGAAGCTGTTCCGCCGCTACATGATGGAAGAAGCAAGGGCCCTGATCTCTTCCGGTGTGCGCATCCGCTTCATTGGCGACCGGATAAGGCTCGATGAAACGCTGGTTGCATTGATGGACGAACTGGAACTCCTGACATGTGACAACGACGTCGTGCACGTTACGGTCGCGTTGAACTACGGAGGGCGGGACGAGGTCGCGCGAGCGACCAAGCGACTTTGCCGCGAGGTCAAGGCTGGGCGCATTGACCCGGAAAGCGTCGACGGAGAGACGCTTGCGCGGTTCCTTGACACCTACGTGCTGCCAGACCCCGACTTGGTCATCCGAACCAGCGGCGAGGCCCGGATTTCCAATTTTCTGCTCTGGCAGTCGGCATACTCCGAATATGTGTTCGTAGACACGCTCTGGCCGGATTTCACGAGAGAGGAATTCGAGCAGGTCCTTGCCACGTTCTCGACTCGCGAACGCAGATTTGGCACAGTGACCGGATGACGGTTGCCGAGGGGCACTGGGGTGACTTGAGCCGCCGCCTCGTGACAGGCGGCGCCACCGCAATCCTCGGATTCTGGATCATGTGGCTTGGTGGCCACCCTTTCCACGCCCTTGTGGCTCTGGTAGCAGGCCTGATGGTCTGGGAGATCGCCCGCATGATGGGCGGGACTGAAATTGCAGTCGCCTGCGGCCTTGTCGGCGGTCTTGCCCTGTTGCTTCTGGTCACCTACCAGACTGTGTACTCGTTACCATTGCTGCTTGCTCCGGCGGCAGCTGGCTTCTTCGCGCGGCTCAAGGGCAATCGCGCGACCTATTCATTGTACAGCACGGCAGTTCTGGTCGCAGGATACGGACTTGTCATGCAGCGCGATGATCACGGATTCGTCTGGGTTGTTTGGCTGGTCCTGGTCGTGATCGTGTCCGACATCATGGGGTATTTTGCCGGCAAGGCGATTGGAGGTCCCAAGTTCTGGCCAGGCATCAGTCCGGGAAAGACTTGGTCGGGCACCATTGCCGGCTGGGCAGGGGCGGCACTTGTGGGACTGGCTTTCGTTCTTCTCGCGAATGCCGGTCCCGAGTTGGTCGCTTTCTCAATGCTCGTGGCAATCGCGGGTCAGGCCGGCGACGTGGCAGAAAGCGCACTCAAGCGCAGGGCGGGCGTGAAGGACAGTTCAAGTCTGCTGCCCGGTCATGGCGGCTTGTGCGACAGGTTTGACTCGATGCTGGGAGCGTCCCTGTTTGTGCTTGTCGCCGGACAGGTCATCGAGTTTCCTCCCGGAATCGGATGACGCGCCGGGTCTCGATATTTGGCGCCACGGGGTCGATCGGGGCAAACACGCTGGGGATAATCCGTGAAGAACCGGAAGCGTATCGGGTCGTGGCCCTGACCGGCGGTCGCAACATCAAGAGCCTCGCGTCCGCAGCGATAGAACTCAATGCAGAGATCGCCGTCACGGCTTGTGACGACCTTCTCGAGAGTCTCCGCGATGCGCTGTGCGGCACTGGTGTGGAAGCTGCAGCAGGAGAGCAGGCCCTGATTGATGCGGCAGCGCGCCCGGCAGACTGGACCATGTCGGCCATCGTCGGCTTCGCAGGCCTGCCACCGGGACTTTGCGCCCTCGAACAGGGCGCGACACTTGCACTCGCCAACAAGGAGAGCATGGTTGCCGCAGGTCCGCTCCTGATCGACACCGCCCGGCGCAACGGTGCAAGGATCATACCTGTCGACAGCGAGCACTCGGCGATCTTCCAGGCACTGAACGGGGAGAAAATGCAAGCCGTTGAACGCGTGATCATCACCGCGTCAGGAGGCGCTTTCCGCGACTGGCCGCTTGAGGCGCTCTCTGAGGCAACGCCGGAACAGGCCGCGAGCCATCCAAACTGGCCCATGGGTCAGCGGATCACGATCGACAGTGCGTCCATGTTTAACAAGGCTCTGGAACTTATTGAAGCAAAGGAATTTTTTGGATTTTCGTCGGAGCAGATCGAAGTCCTGATCCACCGCGAAAGCCTGGTTCATGCCCTTGTCGGCTTTCGTGACGGCGCGCTCATGGCACATGTAGGGCCACCAGACATGCGCCATGCCATCGGCTATGCGCTGCACCATCCCGAGCGGTCGCATCTGCCGGTGGAACGGCTCGATCTGGCAAAGATCGGCCAATTGAACTTCCAGTCTCCAGAACCTGGCCGCTATCCTGCACTTGTGCTGGTGCGCGAGGTCATGGCTGCAGGCGGACACGCCGGCGCCGCCTTCAATGGCTCCAAGGAGGCTGCGCTAGACGGGTTCCTCGAGGGCCGGATCCGGTTCACGGACATGGCAAGGGTTGTCGAACGAGAGATCGAGAATATTTCTGTGGATGATCGTGCCAAGTGGACGATGACTCTCGAGTCCGTACGTGAGGCAGATCGGGTAGCGCGGGTACGCGCCCAGGAAACCATGGACGCATTGGACGGGTAGGACAGCACAACTTGGAAATTGCAGCACTCATACCGAGTTTTGGAAACTTGGCGTTCACGATTGTCGCGTTTGTCGTGGCGTTGTCGATAATCATCGCCGTCCATGAATTCGGCCATTACATCGTCGGTCGCTGGAGCGGCATTCGGGCGGAAGTCTTTTCCTTGGGATTCGGGCCGGTGCTGGCGAGTCGCGTCGACAGGCACGGTACGCGATGGCAGGTCGCGATTCTGCCGCTCGGCGGATACGTCAAGTTCCTTGGCGATCAGGATGCAGCGTCAAGTCCAGACAGCGAATCCATGGCGTCCCTGGATGCGAAAGAGCGCCGGGCCTCAATGCATGGTGCGCCGCTTTGGGCACGTACGATCACGGTAATGGCCGGGCCGGCGTTCAATTTCGCGCTTTCTCTCGTCCTGTTTGCGGCCTTGTTCATGTTTCGCGGCGTGGCGGCTGATCCGGTGACCGTTGACGATCTATTTCCGCTTCCCAACAAGGAAGCACATGATTTGCGCCGCGGCGATGTGATCCTCGCAATCAATGGCGCTCCGGTTCCGGGTGCAGACGGTTTCGCGGAGTTTTCTGCCGGGCTCAATGCCGCGCCGGAACTGACATACACGGTCCTGCGGGACAGCCGGGAATTCGACGTCCCGGGACCGTGGCTTTATCCTCCGATCGTCTCCGCAACGACCCCGGGGTCTGCTGCCGCCAATGCCGGCCTGATGCGGGGCGACGTCATTGAATCCGTGAATGGCTTGGAGATTCACGACTTCAACGCGCTTCGCCAAGCGGTCGCTGTGTCAGACGGCGGGTCGGTTGTGCTTGAAGTATGGCGTGAAGGCCGAGGGAACCGCACGGTGAACCTGACGCCGACCCAATTCGACCTTCCAACGCCAAACGGCGGATTCGAGACGCGCTGGCTGATCGGCGTGACGGGCGCACTCGCGTTCGAGCCTGCCATCGCGACTCCAATGCCGGGCGAGGCGCTCGCATACGGCCTTGACCAAGTCCAGTTCATCATCCGCTCGTCGCTTTCGGGCGTCTATCACATGGTTGCCGGCGACATTTCGACCTGCAATCTTTCCGGCCCGATCGGGATCGCTGAAGTTTCCGGGCAGGCCGCAAGCCAGGGCTGGTTCACCTTTGTCTGGTTCATTGCGCTTCTCTCCACGGCGATCGGGCTCATCAATCTCTTTCCGATTCCAGTGCTTGACGGCGGCCATCTCGTCTTTCACGCGTGGGAAGCCGTGACCGGACGCCCGCCGAATGACAGGCTGACGAAACTCTTGATGACCGGCGGATTGATGCTTCTGCTTGCGCTCATGGTCTTTGCGATTGGAAACGACATTGTCTGCCCGTGACACCTAACCGTTCCAAGCATAGGTAGCGGATCATGTCGGCCACGCGTCTGGCGCTTGAGTTTCGCCACAGTCCAGGCCCAGCGTTCACCAGTGTTCACCAGATGCGGGGGGCTTCCATGTCGAGAGATCGCATTGGTCCAATCAACTCCACACAATTCTGAGGCGGGGAAGATTGTCGCCAATGCGTCAATTGGATTCTATGACATGCTGGACACTTCGCGGTTCATGCACGGAAAATGCATGAGTCTTGGCCAATTCAGCCTCTACCAGCTCAATTTCACCGTGATCGATCCTGCCCTCTTCGACCAGCATCGATTCAAGGGTGTCAAGCCATGCGAGAAAATAGTCGTCCCCACCGTCTAGCGATTGGGATAGACCGCAATCGTGCAGGGTCGTTGCGAGCCGTGCGGTCCAGTCGGGCCAGGAAAGTCGATCTGCCTCGTTCTCAGCAACAGCGATCGCAAACACGCGTGCGTGCCACGGTGCCTCGAAAGCCGGCTCGGAACGCGGTGTCATTGCATTGGCTCGAGATAGGATTCCCAGAGATCCAGAACGACTTCGTCGCGCGGATGCTCCGGGTTAGCCCAAAGTTCTGCCGCCGGGAACGCGACCGCGTAGAGTGGCTGAGGCGCTTCTCCGAGACCATGGGCGTTGCTGTCGGGGAAAACGTGGAAGCCATGATGACAGAGCACGCGTCCGCAGGCTCCCGCCGCATAGGCTGGCAGCCGCGTGTGGCCGCCCTGCACCAACCTGTTCTCCGCCAGGCGATGCGCACGGACCGTATCTCCGACGGAAAATCGCGCCAATCCCTGACAGTCCCGAGTTGTCGGAGACCCGCGACCAAGAAGAGCATTTGCACTTTTTGCCTTCAGCGCATGTGAAGACAGTGCTTGGGTAGACTGGTCACTGGCACAAGGCAGCAGATCGCTGACTTCCAGAACTCCGGTTTCCACGAGGAGATTTGTCAGTGCTGCCAGCCACTTTTCGAAATAGGAAAACCGCGCGTACTCCCGTGGATGCAGCCTTTCGCGCGCGTGGCGAGACATGTCTATGTTCCAGCAACCTAGGGCTCCGGCCGCTAACGTCAGGGCAAGCGCGCGCGCGTGCCAGGACTCCCGAAAGACAATCCCATCAGGTTCCGGAAGAACAGCTCCGTAGCCGAACCGGCCTCCCATATCGTGCACGCGGGTCACCGCTGCGGCTCCATCGGAAGGCCAGTCCCGATCATGCTGTCGCGGGTAACCAGTTCGGCAAGCGCGTCCTCGTCCAACCCCATGCTGCTGGACGGGCGTTCGGGAATGACAATGTAACGCATCTCGGCAGTGGAATCCCAAACGCGGACGGCCTTTTCCTCGGGAAGCGTCACGCCGAATTCCGCAAGCACCTTGCGTGGCTCGCGAACCGCGCGGGCACGATATTCATCGGACTTGTACCAGCCGGGTGGAATGCCAAGAAGCGGCCAAGGATAACAAGAGCAGAGCGTGCAAACGACGATGTTGTGCGTGTCCCGAGTATTCTCAACGGCAGTGATGTGCTCTCCCTGACGCCCTGCATAGCCCATCCCGGAAATTGCGTCCGAGGCGTCCGCGAGCAGGACGTTCCGGAAGTCAGGGTCGGACCATGCCCGTGCCACGACACGAGCGCCGTTCCGGGGACCGACGCGGTTCTGGTACATGTCGATGATGGCGTCCAAGGCCGCTGGCTCGACCAGCCCCTTGCGCACAAGGATTTCCTCCAAGGCCTTTACGCGCAGTTCCGGGTCCGACGGCAGGTGACTGTGAGCGGAGACTGGACCGTTCTCGCTGCTTTCCATCGCCTGTGCCGCTCCATCGGTATGACTCCGGGACGACGCTTCGCGTCGCCACCAATCCATCTCGTAATGGTCTTTCTCGCACGGTGCAACAAGTCCCAAAGTCAGGCAGAAATCCTCAACTGTTGCGGATGCCCCTGCCGGTGTCGTGACTGAACTCCTTCGGATTCTGTTACGTACAGATGCCAACCTTCCCGGGACCCAAGGATCGCCCGTCAATTGCGTTTCAGGTGTTCGCAGCGCCAAGCTGACGGGCCATGGCAATTGATTGATCGGGTCACGGCAACTGCGCATCGTTGGATTCAGAACTGCGCGCGACCTTTTGACAGCCCCGGAGAATCCCTCTAGTGACGGGCGAAGACTGCTGGACCTGGGGAAAAAAATGTTCAGGATTGCTTCCTGTTTTTTCAGATGTGCCCTTTTGCCGGTGCTGCTCGCATCGTTCGGCACAGCGGTTGCAGCCCAGAATCGGGTGGACAGCATCGTTGTCGAGGGCAATGCCCGTCTGCCAGCCGAATCGGTCATTGAATTCACGGGTCTCACTCCCGGTCGCACGTTTAGCGACAGCGAAATCAACGAGGCGGTTCAAGGCGTCATGGCTTCGGGACACTTCGAGACCGCCGAAATCATTCCGACGGGCAATGGCCTCAGGATCGTGGTGTTGGAGCGACCGACCGTAAACGTCGTGACCATTGAGGGCAACCGTCGCCTTTCCGACGACGTACTGCTCGGGGTCATCACGTCGGAACCGCGCAGAGTCTACACGCCCGCTGTCGCGGAGGCAGATGCTGCAGCGATAGCGAACACATACGCCACCGCTGCCAGGCTGGCCGCGCGCGTGACGCCAAAGATCATCCGCCGCTCGGAAAACCGCGTCGATCTCGCTTTCGAAGTCAGCGAGGGCAGGGTGGTCGAGAATGAGCGGATCAGCTTTGTCGGCAACAGGGCCTATTCGGACCGGCGGCTACGCCGGGCGATAAGCACAAAGCAGGCCGGCTTTCTTCGCGCGATCATCGGAAGCGACTCCTATGTCCCTGAGCGGATCGCCTTTGACCGCCAACTCCTCGTCGACTTCTACCGTTCGCGCGGCTACGTGGACATGCAGATTCTCGACGCGTCGGCGGAACTGTCGCGCGAGCGTGACGCGACTTTTGTGACGTTCACAATTCGCGAGGGTCAGAAGTACTCGGTGGGCGAGATTACGCTTTCGAGCGAGTTTGAAAATACTGATCTCCAGGAGTACGAAGACGCCCTGCGTATCCGTTCCGGAGGCACTTGGTCGCCGACACTGATCGATGAGCAAATCACGCGCCTGGAGCGTTTGGCCCTGCAGCAGGGATTCGATTTCCTTCGCGTAGACCCGCGCATCACCCGAAACGAACGCAATCTTTCGCTCGACGTTGAGTTCGCACTAGTTCGAGGGCCCCGGATCTTCGTGGAGCGCATCGACATCAGCGGCAACCAGACCACGTTGGACAGGGTCATTCGCCGCCAGTTCACGACGGTTGAGGGCGATCCGTTCAATCCGCGGGAGATTCGCAACGCTGCCGAACGAATCCGGGCGCTCGGGTTCTTCCAGACCGCAGCGGTGGACACCCGCGCCGGCACCAGTTCCGATCAGATCATCGTGGATGTCGAAGTGGAAGAGCAGCCAACCGGATTGTTGTCATTCGGCGGCACCTACAACGATGATTCCGGATTTTCGCTTGCCATCAACTTTTCGGAACGCAACTTCCTCGGCCGTGGCCAGTCACTGGCCTTCCGCATTGAATCCGGGACTGACGACGCACGCACTACGCTGTCCTTCACCGAGCCGGCATTCCTTGGACGCGACGTATCGCTCGGGTTCAGCCTCAGACACGTAACAACAGATTTCGGCAACGCGAGCTACGATACGCGCGTCACCAGCTTTTCTCCTAGGCTTGGCTTCGCGATCGGGGAAAACTCGCGCCTTTCGGTAAACTACCAGGCGGCGTCGGAAGCGCTCCGGAACATCTCGGACAGCGCGTCTCCGATCATCCAAAGAGATGGTGAAGAAGGCAAGCTGTTTCGGAGTTCAGTCGGGTACACGTACACACTGGATCTCCTGCGTGGAGGCCTCAATCCGAACCGTGGCGTGCGGCTGACATTCGGCCAGGAGTTTGCTGGCCTTGGGGGCGACGTGCAATACGTCAAGACGACTGCGCGTGCTGTGGCCGAACGCGACGCTTTCAACGAGGAAATAACGTTGCGCGCAACCCTTGAAGGCGGAGCGCTCCACTCGCTTGGCGGGACGAACTCCCATGTCACTGATCGGTTTTTCCTGTCGTCCCGGCAGGTGCGGGGCTTCAGCTCCCGCGGAATTGGTCCTCGCGACACATCGGAGAACACCTCAAACGACGTACTAGGTGGCAACAGGTACGTTGCTGCTCGCTTGGAAGCGGAATTTCCCTTGGGCCTTCCCTCCGAGTACGGGATGCTCGGTAGCTTCTTCGTGGATGCTGGATCGCTTTGGAGCCTCGACGACAGGATGGGCGGAAAGTGCATCGGCAGCGACGGCATGTCTGTTTCAAGCTGCGAACTCGTGGACGATTCCTTCGATCTAAGGTCAGCGGCTGGATTCGGATTGCTTTGGGATACTCCGATCGGACCGTTACGCATGGACTTCTCCAGGCCTCTGGACAAGAACGAGCTGGATGAAACCAACACGTTCGATATCACGATTTCCACGCGCTTCTAGGCTGCTTCTTGCGGCACTGGTCGCGGTCGCCTGCCTGCAACCGGGTGTCGCTGCCGCCCAGGTAATGACGCCGATTGTGGTAATTGATCTGGATCGGGTGTTGAATGAGACAGAACAGGGTGCGTTGTTGCTGGCCAAGCAGGACCAAGAGGCCCAGGAGCTTGATGCAGAACACTTGCGGATCCGGGACGAGCTTAATGCGGAAGAACGTGAACTGACCGAACGGAGAGCGGAGCTGTCGCCCGAGGAATTCCGCGATCTTGCCGACGCCTTTGATGCCCGCGTCCGGAAGCTCCGAGCCGAAACCGACGAGAAGGAACGGATTCTAAGCCGCGCAGCCGACGAGGCGCGGCAAAGATTCGCTCTTGACGTCATTCGCGACATTGCGCGTGCAAGGGGCGCGTTCGTCGTCCTGGATCAACGCTACGTGGTTCTCTTCGCCAACTCCGTCAACATTACCGACGAGGCGATCCGGCGCATAAACCAGATGGCGGACGAAGCGGTCGAGTAAACGCGCGGTCGTTTTTTGGTGTGGCCGCGCCCAGGTGAGTTGTGGCGGTGCTGCCTGCCCTCAAATCCGCGATTCGCAGGTCCAACCAGGATTTTCTGTTGCTCGGGTGCTTCGATTGACTGGCACCGCTCAAACGAGGCCACCATTCACTGCAAAAGACTGCTTGGTGATCATCTGCGCCTCGTCTGAAGCCAGGAACAACACCATGTGCGCGATGTCTTCGCCGCACAACACGCGCTTGATGAGCTGGCGGGCAACGACCGCGTCGACGTCTTCCTGGGTCTTGAACCAGAGCTCGCGCTGACGTTCGGTCATAACGGCACCTGGTTCGATGGCGTTGACGCGAATGTTGTCGTTGCCGAACGCGTCGGCAAGCGCGTTTGTCAATCCGAGCACCGCCGCCTTGGCCGTCGTGTATGGCGTCATGTCCCCGTGGCCGAGACGCCAAGCGATGGAGGAGAAGTTGATGATTGCTCCGCCGCCCGCAGCAGCCATTCCGGGTCGCACGGCTTGGGCCGCAAAGAACTGCGGGCGAAGGTTTATTGCCTGCGCGACATCCCAGTCGGCGACGGTCACGTCTTCCACCGCCTCACGCTTGTCGTTCGCGGCATTGTTCACCAGCACGCGGATCGTTCCGATCTCCAGCGCAATGTCTGCGATAGCGTCCTGAAGCGCCGGGATGTCCGTGACGTCCGAATGCCGATAGACCGCCCCCGGAAGTTCCTTGGTCAAGGCATTGGAGGGCTGGTCCTGAACGTCGATGAACGCAATGCGCGCGCCCTGTTCGTGAAAGGCGCGAACGATGTTCGCACCTATTCCCGTGGCTCCGCCGGTCACAAGGACCGGCATGTCTTCGAGCGATGGGTACCTGGCAGAATTCATGATGTGCCCTCGCCATATCGGATTGTTGTCAACGTGCCTTGGCAGTCGCGCCTGGGCGCTGCCTAGATTCACTGCTGTTTTACGGGGTCAGGAGAATCTTGCCCCGGTGTCGTGCGCTTTCCATCAGGCGATGCGCCTCGTCCGCCCGGTCAAGCGGCAGGACGGTGTGGGTCACCGGCCAAACCTTGCCAATGGCGAACTTCGGCCAGACGGAGCGCTCAAGCTCTTCTGCGATCCTTGCCTTGAATTCGGCAGGGCGCGAGCGAAGCGTTGAGCCGGCGTAGTGCAGGCGTTTCAGCATAATCGGCATCAGGTTAATCTCGATCTTGGACCCAGTCCGAAAGGCCAACTGGATGATCCGCCCGTCATGGCGCGCGGCCCTGAAATTGCGTGCGATGTAGTCGCCACCAACGATGTCCAGGATGATGTCGGCGCCTCCGGCCTCGCGGCAGACATCGACGAAGTCTTCTTCGCGGTAGTTGATGGCCCGTTCCGCGCCGAGGCCGAGCACGAATTCGGCTGCGTCGGCACTGGACACCGTGGCGAACACCCTGAGGCCCATGGCGCGACCGAGCTGCACCGCAGTGGAACCGATTCCGCCAGCGCCGCCATGAACCAGCATCAGCGCTTCCTCACTCACGTCGTGACCGAGAAACACATTGCTCCAGACCGTGAAGTAGGTCTCGGGAAGACCCGCCGCGTCGATTTCCGAAACCCCTTCGGGCACGGGCAGGCAATGATTGGCGTCAATGACCACGTAATCCGCGTATCCACCCCCGTGGGTCAGGGCGCAAATCTTGTCACCGGCGCGCCAGCGGGAAGCTTCTTCCCCGACAGCAGCTACGGTCCCCGAAATCTCAAGGCCCAGAAGCTCCGAAGCGCCTTCGGGCGGGGGATAGTTCCCTTTCCGTTGCATGAGATCGGGTCCGTTCACTCCGGCCGCAGTCACCTTTGCCAGGACTTGGTTCAGGTCAGGCTGGGGCAGGGGGCATTCCGAGATCTCGAGCACGTCCGGGCCGCCGGGTTCGCGAACCGTTATGGCGCGCATGGTCAATGGCAAGGGGCTTGTCACAGGCGCTCTCCCGGCATTCGTGATCTGCATTTCCCTAGCATTTCCCTTGGCCAATGCAACTGTGAGCTCAAACTGCATGTCCCGTTCTGGGACTCTCGCTTCGATAGCATCGCATGGAAGCCTGATGGCTCGGACTGGGTCGACCCGAGGCCGAGAGGCTGCTTCATGATCAAGCAACCAGTAAAGAATTTCACACGCATGGACCGAACGGGCGCGTCAATTCCTGCTTTGTTCGAATTACTTAGGTATGCATGTCTCGACGCAGGGAAAGGACGAAATCCAAGTCGGATAATCGTGTTGATTGACGTTGGCGCGTCGGGCTTCGCGCTATGCTCGAATCACTGCAACTTGGGCCGTTTTGGGCTGCGGGTGCGGAATTTGCGCTCGTTGCGGAACTTGAAAAGACAGAATTGTCAATGCCTTAACTAATTGTAATCATTACAATATTGTTCGACCCTCGGTGCCTCCTTGCGTTTTGTCAACACTATCGCAACACGGCGCCTCGGCGGCAGCTATAAACATTCCGTCTGGCCACGGAATTGAGCCGCATTTCAGGTCCATCGATTCGCAGGAAGCCAGCATCCTTGAGTTTCGGTGCGGACCATTTGCCGATCCGGGCAATCCGCGCCAACGACAGTTGCGGCCCTGGCCCCGTTCCGGCCGGGAACGGCGGGATTCGCCAGCCGACAGACAGCCGGTGACAGCGGACGACAGAGCCTTGATCCGGCGCGATTTCACGGCGATTGCGGCCCAGCCAAGGCCGGATGCGCAAATCGCGGAAAATCCCGTGCATGCGGGCGCTGGAGGCTCTTCCTCGAGACCCCGATGCGTAGACATGAATGAGATCACGCAGACCAAATTGGAGTCGTGCAAATCGCTTGCAGTGATCCCGGTCCGAAGAAGGCGCTGATGGCGGCATGCATCCGCTTTCCGGAGCCGCCGTTCCCCGTGTCCTGCG
>JAJDVJ010000145.1 GCA_022826205.1 Silicimonas sp.
CCAGTCCAACAGGGAGAGAGAGAAAATGAACCCAAAGACTATTGTGCGCCGCGCGGCGCTTGGCCTTGTTACGGCCGTATCTGCGACCCTTGCCATGGTCGCCATGGCCACCAGCCAGGGCATCGACCTGAAAGGCAAGACAGTGGAATGGATCATCCCGTTCTCGGAAACCGGCGGGTCGGCCAAATGGGCCAACTTCTATGCGCCGCTCTTGAGCGAGGCGCTCCCCGGCAGTCCCACGGTTGTGGTCAAGTTCATGCCGGGCGCGGGCTCGACGAAAGGCGCAAATTGGTTCCAGAACCAGTCCTACAAGGACGGTACGCTTATCTTCGGTTCCTCAGGTTCCACGCAGTTCCCGTATCTCCTGGGCGACCCCCGGGTGCGCTACGAGTACAATGACTGGAACGTGGTGCTGGCATCCGGCACAGGAGGCGTCGCCTACCTGCCTCCGGACCTGGCCGGCATGATGAACGGGCTTGATGCCAGTGGTCTCAAGGGCACAGACTTCATCTACGGCAGCCAGGGTGCGACACGGCTTGATCTCGTGCCGCTTCTGGCGTGGGAGATGCTTGGCCTTGATGTGGAGCCAGTCTTTGGAATCAAGGGGCGCGGCGACGGTCGACTCATGTTCGAGCGCGGCGAGGCCAACATCGACTATCAGACTTCGTCCTCCTATCTGAAGGGCGTGACTCCCTTGGTCGAGGCCGGCACTGCCGTGCCGATGATGAGCTGGGGCGCTCTCGACGCTAGCAGCAACATCGTGCGCGATCCGACCTTCCCGGACATGCCGACTTTCAAGGAGGTTTGCGACGCGACACCTGGTTGCGAGACCAGCGGCGAACAGTGGGACGCGTGGAAGGCGTTTTTCGTGGCAGGCTTCCCGGCCCAGAAGATGGTCTTCCTGCCGGCAGGGGCGCCCGATGACGCGATCGCCACCTATTCGGAAGCGTTTGAAGCCGTGAAGGCCCGCGCGGACTTTGCCGAGATCTCGATGGGCCGCCTTGGCGTCTATCCGCAGATGACTGGCGCTGAGGCAGCAGGCGCGCTCGCGAGCGCAACCCAGGTGCCGGAATCAGCCAAGGCATTTGTCGTGAAGTGGTTGCTGGACCGCTATGGCGTCTCGCTGTAGGGGCTCCGGCCTTGCACCCCGGCCGGCATTGCCGGCCGGGTCGTATTCCTGAAATCATGAGGCCATAGTACCGAAAGCAGGGCACATGGACATTCTGTCAGTCGCGCTTCCTGCCCTCGGCAGCGCCGCAGGCCTGATCCTGCAGCCGGTCGTCTTGGCGTACCTCGTGCTCGGCGTCGTGATGGGGCTGTGTGTCGGCGTCTTTCCAGGTCTTGGCGGAATTGCGGGGCTTTCGCTTCTCCTGCCTTTCATGTTCGGAATGGACCCGGTCCTGGGTCTCGCGCTGATGATCGGCATGGTCGCCGTGGTGCCGACTTCCGACACGTTCGCGTCCGTCCTGATGGGAATTCCCGGATCGTCGGCCTCTCAGGCGACCGTTCTTGACGGGTTTCCGATGGCGAAGAAGGGGGAGGCCGCCCGGGCTCTTTCGGCGGCCTTTGCGTCATCGCTGTTCGGCGGCCTGATCGGTGCGGCGTTCCTGACACTCTTCATTCTCGTTGCGCGACCGATCGTGCTCGAGTTTCGGACGCCGGAACTCCTGATGATAACGGTCTTCGGCCTTTCCATGGTGGGCATACTCGCCGGGCGGGTGGCCTTGAAGGGCATCGTGGCCGCCGGCCTGGGCATGATGGTGGGCACGATCGGCGAAGGGGATTCGTCCGGCGAACTCCGAATGGCGAGTTATGAACTGCCCTACCTTGTCGACGGATTGAAGCTCGTGATCGTGGGCCTGGGGATCTTCGCGATTCCGGAGATCATCGCGCTGCTGCGACAGGATCGCGCCATTTCGGAGTGCTCGGTCCTCGGCGGCGGCTGGATGCGCGGCGTCCGCGACTGGCTTGCAAATGCCTGGCTCAGCGTTCGCTGCTCGATCATTGGCGTCGTTGTCGGGGTCATCCCCGGACTTGGGGGCTCGGTCGTTGACTGGATCGCTTACGGACACACCGTCCAGACCACGAAGGACAAGTCGAGGTTCGGGAGCGGCGAGATCCGAGGCGTGATCGGTCCCGAAAGCTCAAACAATGCGAAGGAAGGCGGCGGCCTTGTTCCCACGCTTCTCTTCGGGATTCCGGGTTCAGGGTCGATGGCGATCTTCATTGGCGCGATCGCGCTCCTGGGATCCGGAAACATCGAGGTCGGGCCCTCGATGCTCAAGAACAATCTCGACATCACCTACGCGATCGTCTGGCTTCTGGCGCTGGCCAACGTAGTCGGAACGCTGATCTGCATCGGCGCCTCTGGAGGAATCGCGCGGCTGACGACAATTCCTTTCAGCTTGCTGGCCCCGTTCCTGTTCATGATAATCGCCTTCGCAGCGTTCCAGTCGGGCCAAGACCTAATGGACCTCGTGGCGCTCTTCGTGATCGGGTTCCTGGGAATCATGATGCGCCGCTTTGACTGGTCGCGTCCGGCATTCCTGATCGGGTTCGTTCTGTCCAATCCTGCAGAGACCTACGCGAACCAGGCCGTTCAGATCGCGCAATCCAGGTTCCGGAAGGGATTTGCCGAGGGCATCGACTACATCTTCTCGCCGATTGTCATCGTGCTCATCATCATCACACTGATCTCGATCGTTGTCGGACTGAGGCAGGCAAAGATGATCATGGCCGAGGGTGCCGTCGAGTCCGGAAAAAAGAAGGCGCCGATGATCTTCCTGCTGGCGGTGCTGGCATATCTCTTGATCTCGTTTGTCGATGCGTCCTTGATACCGGATTACGCGGCGGCTGATCGGGTCTTCCCGCGCTTCGTCTCGGGAGTGGCAATTGTCGGTGCCCTGATTCTTCTGGTTCAAATGATCGTCCGCCCGGAGCCACATGCCCTGTTTGCGGATCGCGATGCAGGCGGAAACCAGCAAGACGTTTACGGCCTTTGGTCGACACTGGCCTGGTTCGCGGGACTCCTGGTTCTGACAGCGCTCCTGGGTTTCATCCTTGCACTGGCCCTCTTCCTGTTCGCGTTCATCCACTATCGCGCCGGTCGGCCAGTGGGTTTCGCGGGCGCCTACACCGGCGCCGGGATTGTCTTCATGTGCTTCATGGCATGGCTGCTGAACCGCGACTTTCCGCCGGGGCTCCTGCAGTCGTTCGTGGATTTGCCTTGGCCGCTCACATGATGTCGCAAGGAACTCCTTGCTTTGCAGATTCCGCCATCATCGCTCACAGTGCTTGATTGCATCTCTCGTTTTTGTCTGCCTTCAGGCGCGCATGATCGTGCCGGTCTTAATGTTCCTGTTCTGATGCGCGGCGGTTTCCCGACCTTGCTTCGCCGGACGGCTGAACCGGGCATTACCGTTTTGGCCAGCCATGTTCCGCAAGCCGCAATCCTTGAGTCCTGGTTTGAGCGGTTGCCTTGGCAAATTCTGCTCAGCGTGCAAGTTGAAGCGAAGATTCCGGTCGGTGGCACATGACACAAACGGGCATTCCATTCCTGTTCATGCGAGGAGGAACTTCGCGCGGACCCTATCTCAAGCGCGACCAGTTGCCCGACGACATGGATCGGCTCGCGTCGGTGCTCGTTGCGATGGTGGGCTCGGGTCATCCGATCAACATCGACGGGATCGGTGGCGGGACCGCGGTGACGACAAAGGTGGCGATGCTGTCTCCCTCGGAGGACGAATGGGCCGACGTCGACTACTTCTTCGCGCAGGTCAGCGTCGAGGATCGCTTGGTCGATTTTAGGCCGACCTGCGGCAATATTCTTGTAGGCGTAGGGCCTGCCGCAATCGAGATGGGCCTGGTGCCAGCGTCCGGAGACGTGGCCGAAGTGAAAATCCGGGCAGTGAACACGCGCGCGCGCGTCCTTGCCAAAGTTTGCATGAAGGACGGTTCGGTCCTGTATGATGGCGACGCAGAAATTGATGGCGTTCCGGGCACGGCCGCCCCGGTCGAGCTGCAGTTCATGGACACGGTTGGCGGTGCCACGGGAGCGATGTTTCCAACGGGCTCGCGGACTGACAGCGTCAATGGCGTTGACGTGACTTGCATGGACGTGGCCATGCCCATGGTCATCGCCCGCGCCGAGGCGTTCGGCCTGAGCGGTCATGAGAGCGCGGCCGCACTGGACGAGAACCGTGAGTTCTTCGAACGCATGGAAGCGATCCGGCTGGAGGCGGCAAAACAGATGGGGATCGGGGATGCCTCAAAGTCCGTCACGCCGAAGTTCGGCCTGTTGGCTTCTGCCGTAGCGGGAGGTTCGGCGGCAACCCGATATTTCATGCCTTGGAGCACGCATCCGAGCCTTGCCGTGACCGGGTCACAATGCATGTCCGCCTGCCTGCTGTGTCCCGGCACCGTGGGAGAAGGGCTCCTCAGGGCGTTGCCCTCCGCCCCGGCGCGCCTCGCTCTCGAACATCCGATGGGTCAGCTCAAGGTCGTGATCGACTATTCGCGGGACGGCAATAATTTCGAGTTGAACTGGGCCGGACTTGTCAGAACGGCGCGCAAGCTGGCAGAGGGCCAGGTCTTCGTGCCAAGGGAAGTCTGGAGTGGTCTTGATCGGGATCCCTGATGGGATAGCGACGAAAATGCCACGTGCCATACAACGGGAGGTGACCATGACCTATCAGGATTGCCTGGCGGCGGCGACCGAGAAGCTCGAGGCCGCGCGGCAGATCATCGAGGCCGAAATCCGCAGCTACCCAGCGCCAGTGGCAGGGTGCGATGCGCAATTCAACCATCTGGTCGGCATGCGGGGCTCCATTTCCGATGCTTTGAACGCGCTTGAAAGACCTCAGTTCGTGCCGACGCCGCGAATGCTGGAACCGCCAGTTGACGCCTCTTGAAGCGGACCTCTCAGCGAGTTTGCGGCTGGGCTAGACGCGGGCCCTTTCGAACGCCGTCCAGGCCTCCTCGAATGCATGGAAGTCAAATCCCGGTGCGCGCGCCGCAGACAGGACGATCTCCTCTGTCTCCTGCATCTTCTTGATCGCTTCCGCGAGCCCTTCAATGCAGTCTTTTGGGACGACAAGCGCTCCGTGGCGGTCTGCATGGACGAAGTCACCGTCCGAAATGGCCAGTCCGAAGACGGTGACCGGCGTTCCTACTTCCTTCACATGCACGAAACCATGACTGGGCCCGGTGGATCCCGCGATCACCGAGAAGCCCTCTGGAAGATCGCCAAGGTCGCGCATGACCCCGTTTGTCAGGGCGCCGCACAGACCAAAGCCCTTGTGCACGGTCGCATTCACTTCGCCCCAATAAGCCCCGACGGCCCTGTCGCCATCGAGATCCTCGATGACCGCAAGTGCAGGGCGGTCGCCGCTTGCCATGTGGCGGTAGTAGTCCATGCGAATTGCCCTGACTGTTTCGGGCGCTTCTTCGGACGGGGCTGCGCCGGCGATCTTCGCCGTCAGCGCGTAGCCGACGATCGCGCCGGCATCCGGATTGCTGCAAAGCACGGTTCCTCGCGTGAACCGCGCGAAGCCGCGCTTTCCTTCGGCAACCTCTATGGCGTTGCAGACGGTTGGAGTGTCAACCGAGCGAAGGAGTGCAAGCAGCGTGTCATCCATCACGTTCTACTCCTGTCCGACCTTTGCCGCGCCCTCTGAGAGCGCGGCCAGCTTTGCGTAGGCGATGTCCGGGTCGACTGCGCCGAAACCGGCAAAGGTGCCGAACCCGCAGTCGCTTCCCGCTATGACGCGCTCCGCCCCTACGATGTCCACGAACCGCTCGATGCGTTGCGCGATGAGGTCAGGATGCTCGACGAAGTTGGTTGTCGTGTCGACAACGCCAGGCACCAGCAGCTTGTCGTCGGGAATGTCGGCCTTGCGGTCCCGGAACACCGTCCACTCGTGTCCGTGGCGCGGGTTGGATGTCTCGAACAGCACATGGCGCGCCCGTGCCGACATTAGCGTGTCGAACATCGTTGCCATCGGTATGTCGCAGATATGCGGGCCTTCGTAGTTGCCCCAGCAAATGTGGACCCTTATCCGGTCTTCGGGGATGTTCCTCAGTGCGTCGTTCAGCACTTCCACGTGCATGCCCGCTATCTTCACGAACTCCTCGTCTGAGAGATCGGTGAATAGCATGTGCCGCGACAGTGCCAGGTCGGGGCAATCGAGCTGCAGGTCCAGACCGGCGGCAACGATCGTCTCGTACTCTTCCTTCATCGCTTCCGCCAGTGCAGCAAGATAGGCCTCGCGGCTCGGATAGAACTCGTTCTGCAGAAAGAGGGAGATTACGCCCGGGGACGCCGCGTTCATGAACCCGCGCTTGGCCCCGTGCGCTTCCACGGCAGTCTTGAGATTCGCAATGTCCTTTTGCAGCTCTCCCTGGCCCTTGGATCTGACTTCGCCGACGCAGAGGGGTCTTGCATATTGCGGTGTGCCGCCGTCATCCGCCAATCGCTTCAGAAAGCCGGGGAACCGCTTCAGGTCGTCGGGCGCATTCCGGGGGCTGTCCCCGCCAAACCCGGTATAGCGGTCCTTGACATAGGTGGCGTAGCTGATCTTCGAGGTCTCTCCGTCAGAGACGATGTCGATGCCGGCATCAACCTGCTTCTTCACGGTTTCCATGACCGCCTCGGCCATGGCTGCATCGAAGTCTTCCTGCGAGAGCGACTCGTTCCGTTCGCGTGCGAAGATGAAATCGACGACTTTCTGGGTTCGGGGCAGGGAGCCCACATGTGTGGTCAGGATGCGGGTCATGTTCGCCTCGCTTTCGTCATTGGTGTGATTGGCATCAAAATTATGGACATTTTATCAAACAGTTAAGAGTTTT
>JAJDVJ010000070.1 GCA_022826205.1 Silicimonas sp.
GGTGGTGAAGTTCATGACCGGGACGCTGGGCTTCCCGCCGGAGCGGCTGGCCGCGGCGGGGTTCGGCGAGTACCGGCCGGTCAACCCGGAGGACACCGAGGCCGCGCGGGCGCAGAACCGGCGGATCGAGCTGAAGCTGACTGAGCGATGATCGCAAACGTGCTGCAATGCCCATACTGCCTGAGCCCGCAGACCGCTTGCGCTCGGGAAGCCGGCAGTCTAAACGCGGGTTCGCGTTGCCGCATTAGCTCAGCTGGTAGAGCAATCGCTTCGTAAGCGATGGGTCGGGGGTTCGAGTCCCTCATGCGGCACCAGGATTCCTCCACCGGATTTCAAGCATCTGTGCGGCATCACCTTACGCTGACGTCGGCGGACTTTCCCTTTCCTGCGTCTTCGACGACATAGTCTGCCGGCGGCTCCACCGTCGAGGCAGGCTCCAAGTCGATTCCCGCTGGCTCCCCTGCGGTCACCTTTGAGTCCGGCGCTTCGGCGTCATGCAGCGAATCGCCTTGGTCGACACCGGAATCGTCGTCATGCTTGCCCTCGGAGTCGCCTGCCGTGTCGGTTGCTCCGACGATGAGCGGCAGCATCTCGGCACCTGCGGAAAGAGATGCAGCGCCGTCGCTTGGCCTCTTCCAGGTCAAGGTGTCGAAGCTCTTGCAGCGCTCGCAGACGGGTTCCCAGCGCGCATGTGCGAAATGGCAGTTTTCGCACACCCATTGCGGATCACGCGGTGCTGCAAGCGCGCGCGCCAGCCACCCCTTGACGACGGCATCGTCGGCACCAAAGCCGCGTTCGATAGCTGCCATGATGGTCAGGACTCGTGCAGTGGGATCGGTCTCGGCCAAGTCCCCGATCGCGTCGCGTGCAGCTGGAAAGTTCTCTGCCGCAATCTGCAGTTCCGCCCCAAGCATTCGCGTTTCAGGATGAGTAGGTTGCACGCCCGTCAACGCTGCAAACCGCTTGATGCGCGCTTCCGGCGTTTCCTCGGGATCAAGACGGGCAAAGGCGGCCGCAAGGTCTGGATGAGGTTGCGATGCCCAGGCCTTCTTCAGGATGCGCGACGCATTCTTCGGCTTGTTGCGGACCATGTATCCTTCAGCAGCCATTACCGCCGCCGGGACAAGATCCGGAGAGAGCCGGTTTGCTTCAATCGCCTTTTCGCGCGCCTCAACGGACCTGTCTTCGCGCAGGATGTCTTGAGCCTCGCCAAGCGCAAGCACTGCGTCACGGCGCCTATGGACATCGCGCGGAAGCGCTCCTTGCCTGAGCTTGGTGCCGAGCGTCTTGCGGGCACCGGTCCAGTCATGCGCGCCAGCCTGGAGCTTGAGCAGTGCGTCTTGGGTCTCCACATGCGCGGGCCTCAGTGCAAACGCCTTCTCGGCAAGCTTCAACGCTATGTCGGCATTTCCGGCTGCCAGTTGCTGTTTCATCAACCCCCTGATGCCGACAAATCGAGTCCGATCGTCTTCGAGAAGCCGCTTGTAGGCTACCTCGGCCTGAACCGCATCGCCGGACTGCTCGGCAGCCTGTGCAGTCAGGAGAGATGTGAGCTCCTTGCGCCAGAGTAGCTTTTCGGCCCGAGACGCCTTGGAGAGCGCTGCCCCGGATTCGCCCGATGCGAGTGCGATCATCCCCTCGGCAAGGGCATCAAAGCCCTTGCGCTCGCGCCGACGGTCGAAGAAGCGGTCAATCGAGGTCCTGTCGCCGGCGACAAAGCGCGCGAACGCCACAACCAGTCCCACGACCTTGAGCCCAACCCAGACCACAAACACAAATGCCATCAACGCAACGACAGCCTCAAACGGGCCGAAAAAGTACTCCGTGTCCGCAACCGACAAGCGAATCCCGACGTCCCTTTCAATCAGCAGTTCCGCGCACCAGGCAGCGGCCGTGATCAGCACGACGAAGAGTACGATTTTCAGAAGCGGCCAGAGCATCGGCGTCTCAATTCATCCCGCCGGCAAGTGCGTCAATTGCGCCCAGCACCGCCAGCCGAAATTCCGCCTTGGCGATCCAGCCCGCCATCGCGGACCGTGAAGCGCGCGGCAGTGAATCAACTTCCGCGAGTGCGGCGGCCAGATCACCTTCGGACACGCGCGCCTCGGCCCGGGACAGGATCGCGTCGGCACTGTCTCCCTCCCGTGGCGTCAACGACCGTGCGTTTGTCGCATGTCGCAGAAACGCGACAATCCTGTCACCGACCGTTCCTTCACTTGAAATGCTCCGCGAGGCAGCCAGCGCTGCCCTGGCTGCACCAGGAAATTCCTGCTGAAGCGCGTGGAGCGTCGGTATTCCGGTACGTGCATGGTCGACCAGTTCGGAGGGGACGTCCTCCATCGTCGAAATGATGTCCGAATACGGCGCGCCGGATTCGACTGCTGCACGCAATCTGGCGACAGCGAGGCGATTTCCCGCAGCCGATGCTCCGCCTGCCTCGAGCGCCCTCGCCTCAACCGCGGCAATCTTCGCTTCGGCGTCAGCAATCCTTGCTTCCGCGTCGGCAACGAGTTGTTCCAGCTGGCCCCTGAAACGCGTGAGCTGTTCTTCGGTCTGGACGGCCTGGGAAAGTGACGCGTCACCGCTCGAGGCCTCCAGCGCCTCAACGCGCCGGAGCATGGCGGCAAGCCTGGTGCCAAGCTCCGAAAGCTCGTCCGACGTCGCCGCCTGAAAATTTCCGATCTCCGGACCCAGTTCGCTCACCTTGTCTTCAAGCGCGGAGAGATCGCCCTCCAGCCCTGACAGATCCGGTGGCGGCTGTATCAATCCACGGAGTTCGTTCAGCTGCTCTTTCAGCACCGCCGTTTCCGCCACCACAGCCTCAATTCCGGAAAGCGCCTGCTCGGCCTTGTCCGGCTGGCCCGTCAGTTGTGGCAATGAGATTCCGACAAGGAAGCCAGCGGCACCTGCCACCAGACCGCCGAAAAGACCCGACGCAATGAAGAGCCGCTTCCGATTCGCCCCAAGAAAGCTCCCTGCAGCTCGACTGGACGCCAAATGCTCTTCTGCCTGCACGTCCTCCGGACCAGCGTCAGCAGTTCCGCCGCCTGTTGCTGCGGTCGCGTCCGACGGTTCCCGCGATGCAGGGTCCGATTCCAGCTCCCCGGAAGATCCCGGTTCCTCGGAGACCTTTGTGGGTTCTGCAGGGTCAGCCACTCCGTCACCTATCCGTAGCACACTCGTGCGTCATTGCGTGCCTGAAGTTAATGCCACGCGCGTCCTGCAACAAGGTGAGGACTCATAGCACCTCGACAACCAAGTCGCACATGGACTCCGCAGTCGGATGCTTGGCCACCCTGAACTCTGCATCTCCTCTCCAGGCCGCTTTTGCGGCCTTGCTTATGGCAAGGACGATTACGGGAGCTGTCGCTGCATAACACGAAAGAAGCTCTGCGCTTCTCGGCGAGAACACGGGAGCGACAACTGGCGAGCTGCCTGCAAGAAGGGCATGTGCTGCCCGCGAAAGAGGGCGTGGGACTTGATCATAGAGCACCATGTCAACCGTCGTGACACCCTGTGCGGACAACCGGTCTGCAAGATTGCAACGGGCATGCCTTCCCCGACAGACGATTGCAGGAAAGGTCACCTCCTCGAAGCGTTCAAGAAAGGTCTCGGCCGTTTCTCCCAGCGCCTTTGCCCGCGCCCCGAACCCGCGCGCAAGGTCTGCCGTGGCTTCGCCCACCGTGAGGACGATGCGGCCATCAAGATTGTCGCCGAGCAGGCGAACGGCGTTTCCCGACGCTACTACGATCGTGGCAAATTCACTCAGATCCGGTGGTTCGGCAACGGGAATGATGTCGATGACCGGAGAGATCACGGCCGGAATGCGTCGCTCCAGCCGCCTCTCGCAACTGGCCAGAAAACTCGTTGATTGCGCCTCAGGCCTGGTAAGAAGAAGTGTGGGCCCGGAATCGTCCATTTCGGAGCCTTCTTGTGTGAGGCATGGCCCGGTGATAGCTGCGGTGTGGAAGCCACGCAAGCCGAACAGCCATGGCACGCCTCTTCCTCGGGATCGAATCCAGCTGCGACGATACGGCCGCCGCCGTCGTATCGGACGACAGAAGGATCCTGTCCTCCGTCGTTGCAAACCAAGCCTCCCTGCACATGGCCTTTGGCGGGATCGTTCCCGAAATCGCCGCGCGGGCGCATGCCGAAAAGCTCGACATCACCGTCGAGGCCGCTTTGAAAGAGGCGGCCATCTGCATCTCGGATGTTGACGCAGTCGCCGTCACCGCAGGTCCAGGCCTGATAGGCGGCGTTCTTTCCGGCGTGATGTGCGCGAGAGGAATTGCCACGGGGCTCGGCAAGCCGCTTCTAGGAGTCAACCATCTCGCCGGCCACGCGTTGACTCCACGACTAACTGACAATGTTGCGTTTCCCTACCTGCTTCTTCTGGTCTCGGGCGGACATTGCCAGCTGCTGATTGTCTCCGGCCCGGACGACTATCAGCGCCTCGGCGGAACCCTGGACGATTCGCCCGGCGAGGCGTTTGACAAGACGGCCCGCGCCCTTGGCCTTCCCGGACCCGGCGGCCCGGCCGTCGAGGGCGAGGCTGCAAGCGGCGACCCTGAGCGATTTCGCTTCCCGAGACCGTTGCTCGACCGCACCGATTGCAACATGAGCTTCTCAGGACTGAAGACCGCATTGATCCGCGCCCGTGATACGTTGGTTTCTGAGTCAGGTGGCCTGTCCACGAAGGATCGCGCCGACTTTTGCGCCAGCTTCCAGGCTGCGGTAACGGAGATCCTGACTGCGAAGACGGCTCGCGCGATCGAAACCTACCTTTCGCTGAACCCGCATACGGCAATCATCGCCGTTGCAGGCGGCGTAGCAGCAAACGCCGAGGTTCGTACCGGCCTCGACGCGGTCGCAAAGCGATACAGCGTCGGATTTGTTGCGCCTCCCGCTGCCCTGTGCACAGATAATGCCGCAATGATCTCCTGGGCCGGAATCGAGCTTGACCGGATCGCGAATCCCGGACTCGTTCCCCTCGTCGCGCGCCCACGCTGGCCACTGGACACGAGCCAGCCTGCCCTTCTGGGTTCGGGCGGGAAAGGTGCAAAGGCATGACCATTTCGGTCTTGGGGGCTGGCGCGTTTGGAACCGCCCTTGCGATCGCCCTTTCACGAGACGGAACTCGGATCACTCTCTGGTCCCGTGACGCTGAAGACGCGGCGCGCATGCAGGAATCCAGGCGATCAGGCGCGCGCCTGCCAGGCCATCATCTGCCCGACAGCCTGACAGTCACAACCAACAGGACTGCATTCGATGCCGAAATCTGCCTCGTCGCCGTGCCCACCCAGAACCTCACGACCTTTTTGCGAGATCATGACTTTCGAAACGGCGGCGTACTCATCGCGTGTTGCAAGGGAGTCGATCGAGTCACGGGCTTGGGTCCGGCAGCGACGATACGCTCGGCCCGCCCTTCACACACGGCTGCAATATTGACTGGCCCCAGCTTCGCCGTCGACATTGCAAACGGGCTTCCCACGGCAATTGTCCTTGCAACCGAAAGCGCGAAGGAATCCAGAAAGCTGCAATCGCTGCTCACGCGCCCGGCCTTGCGCCTCTATCGATCTACGGACGTTCGCGGCGCAGAGCTGGGTGGCGCCCTCAAGAACGTGGTCGCGCTTGCCGCCGGAATCGCCGTTGGTGCCGGACTCGGCGACAGCGCGCGCGCCTCTGTGGTCGCTCGCGGGTTCGGCGAGCTTGCCCGCTATGCGGCCCTGCAGGGAGCCAAGAAAAAAACGCTTCACGGACTTTCGGGACTCGGAGATCTCGTGCTGACCTGCACGTCCGAGAAGTCCCGCAACTTCAGCGCTGGCGTGGCTCTGGGGCAGGGCCAGGACATCGACCATGACACAACGGTCGAAGGGCTTGCCACCGCGCCGGCCGTCGCCGAAAGTGCGGTCGCCGCAGGCTTGGGCCTTCCTCTCATGCAGGCCACTGCGGACGTCATCGAGGGGCGACTTGACATTCCCCGGGCTGTCGAAGCTCTTTTGTCGCGACCCGTGGGAAAGGAGTAGGCAATGGCATACTGGCTGTTCAAATCGGAACCCTCCGCCTGGAGCTGGGACGAGCAGGTTGCAAAGGGCGATTCCGGAGAGGAATGGGACGGGGTCCGAAATTACCAGGCACGGAACTACATGCGCGAAATGAAAGTCGGGGACCGGGGATTCTTCTATCACTCGCAGAAAGACAGGGAGATTGTCGGAACCGTCGAAGTCATCGCCGAAGCCCATCCCGACAGCACCACCGATGATGCACGATGGGAATGCGTGGACATCAAGGCGATCGTGCCGCTCAAGACTCCGGTGACGCTTGAGCAAGTCAAGCAGGAACCGCGCCTTGCCGAAATGGTGCTCGTCAAGAATTCCCGCCTGTCGGTACAGCCTGTGCGGGATGCGGAATGGGAACTCATATGCAGGATGGGCGGGATAGGCCCCTGAGAATTTCTGGTCAGACGGCCGATTCGCGCTTAGTCTGCCGCCACGTCCGACAAGGAGGGTACAATGGAAATCATCAGCGTAATCGCGGCGGCGGTCGCCGGCTATGCCTTTGGCGCCGCTTGGTACATGGCGTTGTCCAAGCAATGGGTTGCCGCCTCGGGCATCGAGGTGGACGAAAACGGACAACCTGCCAACCAGAGCAAGACGCCATTCATTCTGGCTGGAATAGCGATGCTCCTTGTTGCGGGCATGATGCGGCACACGTTTGCCATGTCCGGGATCGACACGCTTACGGCCGGCCTTGTCGGGGGATTGGGTGTCGGACTGTTCTTCATTTCGCCGTGGATAATGATCAACAACGCGTATGGCGACAGGCCGTTCAATCTGACGCTGATCGACGGCGGATACGCCACGTTCGGCTGCGCCGTAATCGGGGCCATTCTCGGGCTACTCTGAGCCCAGGATCCGGCATCGTGGCCACGGTGCCGGGGCAATTCCCTCGCCAGATAAGCCTCGATTTGGGCTTCGGCCTGCCGTCAAGGTTACGTTCACGCGCGAACTGTGCGGACGAAATTGCCTGTCGCAGGCGGGCCCAAAGCGATAATACCCACGCATGATCGCTCCTGACGACAAGGCATTCCTGACCGGACTGTTCGATGCGGCCGTTTCTGCGGCCGACCCCGGCAAGGTGCTGGCCCGGCATCTGCCTAGCAAGCCAAGGGGCCGGACCGTGGTTGTGGGTGCCGGGAAGGGTGCGGCGCAAATGGCCGCAGTCTTCGAGAATCTTTGGGACGCCCCGCTCGAAGGCGTGGTCGTGACCCGGTACGGGTTTGCGGTTCCGACCCGCAACGTTCGCGTGCTGACCGCCTCCCATCCGGTTCCGGACGAAGCAGGAATTGTTGCCAGCAAGGCACTGATTGAAGCCGTATCAGGATTGACGGATGAGGACTTGGTTGTCGCTCTTATCTGCGGCGGAGGGTCGGCGCTGTTGCCGGCACCTCCTGACGGATTGAAACTTCAGGACGAGCAGGCGCTTAACCGTGCGCTCTTGAGTTCAGGCGCTCCCATTTCGGCCATGAATGCCGTCCGAAGGCATGTCAGCATGATCAAGGGCGGTAGGCTGGCACTTGCGGCACATCCCGCACGCGTCGTCAGCCTGATAGTGTCCGACGTGCCGGGAGACGATCCAGCCCAGGTTGCATCGGGACCGACCGTGCCGGATCGAATTGGCCTGGGCGCAGCACGGGGACTTGTGGACACCTATCAGATCAATTTGCCTGACCGGATCCGCGACTACCTTGACTCCGCGACAGATGCCCCGTCCCCGGACGATGAGCGGTTTGCCTGCAACGCAGTTTCGATAATTGCATCGGCAACAATCTCCCTTGAAGCAGCGGCGGCTCGCGCGGAACAGCATGGCATTCGGGCCTTCATACTTTCTGACGCCGTAGAAGGCGAGGCGCGCGATGTCGGGCGTGTCCACGCCGCGATCGCCCGGGAGACAAGGCTTCGCGACCGCCCGTTCGCAAAGCCCGCGGTGATCCTGTCTGGAGGAGAGACGACGGTGACCGTTGAAGTTGGCGGAGGGCGCGGAGGGCGAAACACCGAGTTCCTGCTCGCATTTGCCGATGGCGTTGAAGGGCTGGACATATCCGCTCTCGCTGCTGATACGGACGGGATTGATGGCACCGAAGACAGCGCCGGTGGATTCGTGGATGGCCGGACCTGCGAACGGCTGCGCAAAGCGGGAATGGATCCTGGATCACTTCTTGCACAGCACGACAGCTGGACAGGACTTGATGCGCTTGGAGATTTGTTCACGCCAGGTCCTACTGGTACGAACGTCAATGACTTCAGGGCCATTTTGGTCCGCTAACCGGACATTTGGATCGGTGCTGCCACAGCGCCTTGGCCGAAAAGGGGCGTGAAGGACGCCAAAGCCGTCCGTTCGGTCAAGTGATGTCCCAGAATCCTGCGTGGGGCCAACCTCGACCGGCAGTCACAGCAGGCCGCGGTCGCCTGAGACCAGCGAATCTGGGATTCCCCCAGGGCGGGTCGCGACACCACGGTTGCGCCGCCTCAAATGAAGACCGCCTTGTTGCGATGATCGTCACGGATTTTTTCGATCAACGGCCATCAGCAGAGCCGGGAGCAGCAAGAGGTCGGCGACAAGCGCGAAAGAGATCGTGACCGCCACCAGGACGCCAAGCGTCCAGCTCGGTTCGTATCCCGAAGAGGCGAACACCAGAAAGCCGGCTGTGAGAATGGCGGTGGTGGCCCACAACGCCGGCCCAACGGCGCGAAACGTGGCGCGAACCGCATCCGATGGCGAAAGGCCCTTCTGACGGCCGTTCAAGTACTTGGAGACAAAGTGAATGGTGTCGTCGACGATGATGCCGATGGCGACTGCGACCACCACGGACGCGCCGAGACCGATGACGCCGGAGAGGTATCCCCACAGGCCGAACGTCATTGCTGCCGGAACGAAATTGGGCACCAGGCAGATCAGTCCGACACGGATGTTCCGGAAGACCAGGAGCAGGATCAGCGAGATGAGACCCGTGGCAAGAATCGTGCCCCTGAGCATGCTCTCGACGTTCCGGTCCGACAGATGGGCGGAGATCATCGTGAAGCCCGAGGCCGGACTCGCGAGATCGGGCGCGTTGGCCTGCAACCAGGCCTGGGCGCGCGCGTCGATCTCGAGATGCTCCTTGGTGGACGTGTCGTCCAGTGCCACCGTCATTCGCGTAGACGACTTCGCGATGTCGATGCGGTCGTTCAGGTCAGCGCCAAAGGGGAGCGAGAACTCGTAGAGCAGCAGCACCTGGGCGGCAAGGTCGGGCTCCTCCGGTATTCGGTAGAACGCCGGATCGTCCCCGTGCAAGCTCTTGTTGACGCGTTTCATGATGTCCGGAAAGGCCTGAACGTGACGCACTTCGGGCTGTGTGCGGTACCAGTCCGCGAAGGCGTCGACCTTGCGCAGGTATTCGGGATTTGTGATGCCGCCCTCGGACCCGGAACTCAACGAATAGTCGAGCCGGTCCAGCCCGGTCAGGTTCTCGACGATGAAATCCGTATCCGTGCGGAAGGCGTAGCGCTCGTCGAAATGGTGCAGCCAGTTGTCGCTCGCTTCGTTCCGGGGAAGACCCGACGCCAGCGCCAGGACCACGAGAAGTCCGGACCAGAGAAGGGTCTTGCGACGGGCCACGACGAAGTCTCCCAGGCGCTCGAAGAAGCCCGCGCGTCCGGCACGGGAGCGGGGAGGGCGCAGCGGCAGGATCGAGAGCAGCGCCGGCAGAAGCGTCACGGAATAGATGAACGTGAACAGCACGCCAAGCGCCACCAGATTGCCGAGAACGTGAAACGGCGGCGAATTCGACGTGTTCAGGCTGAGGAATCCGATCGCGGTCGTGGCGGATGTCAGGAACACCGGATACATGTTTTCGCGAAGAGAGGCCGACAGTGCCGCGTTCCGCTCAAGACCTTCGCGCATGCCGGCCTGCGCCGTGGTCACGATGTGAATTGAATGGGCGACACTCACGGCCATGACAATGATCGGCACGCTCGCGCTGATCGGCGTGAGCATCGTGTGGAACCACCCCGCGACGCCAACGGCGGTCAGGACGACGAACACGACAACAACGGCCACGGCTGCGGCCGCGTATGCGGACCGCAGAAGAAGGGCTGCGATGGTCATGACGACAAGGAACACGACAGGGATGAGGCTCTCCGCGTCCTCTCCGGCGTCTTCGAAGGTCTGGTTCAGGATCACGTTGCCGGTCAGGAAATAGGAAAGGTCCGGATGTGCCGCCCTGGCCTCGTCGAGCAGCCCGCCGAGATAGTCCGAAATTTCCGCCCACGCGGGCTCCTCGGGCTCGGAAAGGATGAAGTCGATGACCAGCCCGGCCACATGTCCGTCCTCGGCAACCAGCTGACCGACCAGTTCCGGCTCGTGCAGGGCGATTGTCCGGATCCGGTCGAGTTCCGCGTCGCTCAACGACGCCGCGCCTTCGACCAGGGGTTCGATCGTGAGGTCGTCCTCCACCGCTTCGCTATGGAAGTAGTTGGTCAGCGAGGTAACCCGGACCGAATGCGGCGTCTGCCATGCGGCCTCGGTCAACTCCTCGACTGCCCCGAGGGCCTCACGGGTGAAAACCGATCCTTCGTTGGGCGAGACGGCAATCAGCGCCGACCGTGACGCGGAATAGGTGTCCTGCACCCTGTCGAACTCGAGCAGGTGGGGGTTGTCCGCGCCGAACAGCACGCGATAGCTGCCGGACACGGTCAGGCCGGGCAGGCCCGCCGACGCCGCGAGCATGAACAGCGCGGCAAACCCGAGAACCAGCCAACGGAAGCGCAGGACGAAGGCGATGTAACGGTCCAGAAGTTCGCGCGTCATCGCCTCGACTCGCACGGATGCACGGGTGACCTGAACTCGGCCTGTGCGGCCCTTCCTGATCCAGTTTGCCTTGGGTGCATCCCGAATTCGTCGCTCACGATGCCGCGTCCGCCGCTTTTTGTTGAATGAATTTTGCCCAACGACGTTACGAGAGACCGCACCTGACGGCAACGATGGCGCCTATGCCGCTCCAGTGACTTGGGAGCCGTTTCAGGTTCACGGATATGTTCCAGCGACTCGACCAAGATTCATTCCTTCCGAAATTTCGTATCCGGCTTGCGAAACAACGGCAACCCGTTTCATGTGGCCGGTTCCGTGACCCATGGAAACATGCCGTGAAATTCCCGCCGCCGAGACTGTTGCCCAGCGTTGACAGGACCGCCCCTGAGCCACCGCCGGCCCGTGTTGCGGTCCGGGCCTGCATGCGACCTGTCGATATTTCGGCAAAGATCGGCAAGGTGTGTCGTCGCAGGCGCGGGCAGAGGACCTTGCGAACGGCAGCGCGGCGCGTCGGGTCGGCCGCGCAGCATGGCGCTGGAGTTCCCGTCCAGGGTCGAGGATTGCGCGGCGAAGGGGCGGAGCCCAAAAAAATTGCTTGCAACGCGCGCCACGCTCTGCAAATTCGTCATGCAGCAGGGTTTGCGTCGTATCCGTGCCGCAGGAGCGAGCGGAAGACAGGAATCCCTTCTTCCTCGCTGCCCTCTCTGCCTGGAATTGCCCTCGCTGCGGGGAAAAGGGGCAGGTGTCCGATTCATAGTGGATTTGGGGATTTGATGATGGCGAACAGGTTGATCCATGCCTCCGCATTGCTGTGGGCGCTGCTTTTCCTCGCGCCAAAGCCGGCGCATGCTGAATCCTGGCTGTCCGATCGGGTGGACATTTTCGGAAAGGTTGCAGCGGAAACGCGGATTTACCCCGAAGCCGGAGTTCATCCTGGACAGCGGTCGCACGCGAGCGGCCTCAGCCTGGAAACAACCGCCTATATCGAGGGAGACGGTGGCAGCAGCTTCACGATAACGCCCTTCCTGCGCTTCGATGCCGGGGACCCGGAACGCACGCATGCCGACCTGCGGGAAGCCTACTTTCTCACATACGGCGATGCGGGCGATGGCGAATGGGAGCTGCGCCTGGGCATCGACCGGGTCTTCTGGGGCGTTGCCGAGGCGCGGTCGCTGGTGGACATCATTAACCAGACGGATCTGGTTGAACATCCGAACGCCAAGACCAAGCTTGGCCAGCCGATGGTGCATTTGACCTTGTCAGGGGGCTGGGGCGTGCTTGAGCTGTTCGGGCTGACCGGACATCGAAAGCGTACCTATCCGGGCGAACATGGCCGGTTTCGTGCACTGCCGGTCGTCGACAACAGTCGAGTCACGTACGAATCCGCGGACGAGGAATGGCATATTGATCTCGCCGGCCGTTACAGCAACAGTTTCGGGCCACTCGACATCGGGCTGAGCGTGTTCGACGGCACCAGCCGCGAGCCTGCCTTCGCGCCAGTCTTGGTGGATCAAGCGCCACCCCTCGCGGTCTTGGCGCCGCATTACGAGCAAATTCGCCAGTTTGGACTGGATGGCCAGATCACGACGGGGCCAGTGCTGCTCAAGCTGGAAGCGATCCGTCGCACCGGCGGACGGGACCGGATGATGCAGGAAGTGGACTACACTGCTTCGATCCTTGGCGGCGAGTACATCATCAATGGCCCGCTGGACACCAATTCCGACTTGAGCCTGTTTGCCGAGTGGCTCCGCGACGACCGGGGGCACAATGCGACCGATGCGCTCGCGAATTCCGTCTTTCTGGGCGCGCGCCTCGGCTTGAACGACGAGCACGGGACAGATTTCTTTCTCGGAGTTCTCGACTCCCGTGAAACCGACAGCAGGGTCTTGAGTGCCGAGTTCAATCGTCGGCTTTCGGACAACTTGTCGCTGCATGTGGAATCGATCGCTCACATCGGGTTTGAAACCGACGAGACCGTCCGCGACATAAGCCGTGACGGCTTTATCGGGATAAGCCTGGAATACAATTTCTGACGGTGCGGCTGTCGCTGGCGGGATTGCTGAAGCTGTTGCAGCTCTCAATGCACCTGGAACGCCAGTTCCTTATCGAGCCGCGCGACACTTCTGACAGAGACAGCCCATGAAAAACAAGCTGGCAGACGCTGCCGCAGCTTGAAATTCAGTCACTATTACGCTATATGGCGTGAAAACCCTTGACGAGGCCAGGAATATGCACATCTTGGAGTTTGCTGAAAGTGGGCAATTCGAGCCGCGCAGGATCGCCGCCGCCTTGCGCACATCCTCTGCAGAAGTGGCCCAGACGGTGGGACTGAGCAAAGACGCCCTGCAGCGCCGCACCAGGATCAATTCGGCCAAAACACAACGCCGCCTGCGGGAACTGGTGGAAGTCCTGAACAAGGTCGAGTCCCGCTTCGGCTCGGAACTCATGGCCTACGCATGGTTCCGGTCAGAACCCCTGCCCGGCTTTGATGGGCGCACCGCAATGCAGTTGGTGCAGGAAGGCAAGGCTGGAGAGGTCCTGCAATATATCGACGCTGTGGACGCGGGTGTCTTTGCCTGATGCCACTGATCGATGGGCGTTACAGCGGGCCGCTTTATCGCGCGCTGAACCCGGTCTACGCGCGCGATCCTCTGTCGGGCCGTGGCGCCGAACTCCATGGCGGACGCTTCAATGCAAAGGGAACGCCTGCGCTCTATGCCGCACTGAGCCCTGCCACTGCTTTGCGTGAAGCGAACCAGGCCGGCAGCCTTCAGCCCACCGTCCTGGTGTCCTGCCGTGCCGATCTCGGACCGGTTTTCGACACGCGCAACTCATCTCAGCTCGAAAGGCGCGGAATGTCAGAAGACGCGTTGGCGGATCCCGGCTGGCGCACAAAGATGATCGAGGGAAACGCAGTTCCGACCCAAGACTTCGCTCGCGAGTTAGTGGAAGATGGCTTTGCGGGCCTCCTAATCCGAAGCTACGTCAAGGGCGTGTCCGGGGCTGCCTTCAACATCGTTTTGTGGCGATGGGCAAACGCACACTGTGAGCTTGAAGTCGTGGACGACGAAGACCGATTGGGACGGATGTGAATGCGCCGCGACAAGGAGCCTGCTCCACTCATATGAGGATTGGTCGGCTTGGCAGCTGTTGTCGTTCTCTCAGTATCGGTAGTGCTCGGGCTTGAACGGACCGTCCTGTCCTACGCCGATATAGCTTGCCTGTTCGCTGTCCAGCATCGTGAGCTTTGCGCCAATCCGGTCCAAGTGAAACCTCGCGACCTTTTCGTCGAGGTGCTTGGGAAGAATGCTGACCTCATTGCCGTATTCCTCGCCCTTCGTGAACAGCTCGATCTGTGCCAGGACCTGATTGGTGAAGCTTGCCGACATGACGAAGCTGGGATGCCCCGTGGCGTTGCCAAGATTCAGCAGCCGGCCCTCGGAAAGCAGGATGATCCGGTTGCCCGAAGGCATTTCGATCATGTCCACCTGTTCCTTGATGTTGGTCCACTTGTGGTTCCTCAGGTTGGCAACCTGGATCTCGTTGTCGAAGTGCCCGATGTTGCCGACGATCGCCATGTCCTTCATCTCGCGCATGTGCTCAATGCGAATGACGTCCTTGTTGCCGGTCGTCGTAACGAAGATGTCCGCGTCAAGACTCTCCTCCAGCAGAACCACCTCGTAACCGTCCATCGCGGCCTGCAGCGCGCAGATCGGATCGATTTCGGTCACCTTGACCCTCGCGCCTGCGCCGCGAAGCGACGCCGCGGATCCCTTGCCGACGTCGCCGTAGCCGCAAACCACGGCGACCTTTCCGGCCATCATCGTGTCCGTCGCGCGCCGGATGCCGTCAACGAGACTTTCCCGGCAGCCGTACTTGTTGTCGAACTTGGACTTCGTGACGCTGTCGTTGACGTTGATCGCAGGAAACGGCAGCTGGCCGTCCTCCACCATCTTGTACAGGCGGTTTACACCCGTCGTGGTCTCCTCCGTAACTCCCTGGATCATGTCGCGCTGGTTCACGAACCAGCCCGGGCTCTCCGCAAGGCGTTTCCTGATCTGGGCGTAGAGGACTTCTTCCTCTTCGCTTGTGGGGACCGCAATGAGGTCGCTGTCGCCTTCCTCGACGCGCGCGCCTGTAAGGACATACAGCGTCGCGTCTCCGCCATCATCCAATATCATGTTCGCACCGCCTTCCGGGAACCGGAAGATCTGGTCCGTGTAGGACCAGTACTCTTCGAGCGTTTCGCCCTTCACGGCGAATACCGGAGTGCCTCCGGCGGCGATCACGGCCGCCGCGTGGTCCTGCGTCGAAAAAATGTTGCACGAAGCCCAACGAACGTCGGCTCCAAGCGCCTTGAGCGTTTCGATCAGGACGGCTGTCTGGATCGTCATGTGCAGCGAGCCGGCGATTCTTGCACCCGAGAGGGGTTTATGCTTGCCGTATTCCTCCCGGATTGCCATCAGGCCAGGCATTTCCGTCTCGGCGATGTCCAGCTCCTTGCGCCCGAAATCGGCCAGCGAAATGTCCTTCACGACGTAATCCATGGGCATGGTCTCCCGCTCCACTCGACCGCGATTCGCGGTCACTTAGCATCGGCAAATTCGCCCGACAACCAAGGTTGACAGGGAACAGGTCGCATCCCGCAGCATCTGCATCACAATCTTTAAAGGGCCTTGCAATGACACCGGCCAGTAAGGAGAGGATTCAAGCTGTCCGCTTCGGTTGTCGGCGCAATGCCTGTGGAAAGGCATGTGGGCAAGTCGGAACAGCTTTTCCCGAGAAGGGCCGGATGTCTCGCGAATGACCCCCAATTGGGACTGACGCCATATGCGAATGCTCTTGACCGTGCCGTCGGCCTTGGTGCACGACTGCGGGTCATGGCCCCCAGGAAAGCGGAACCGCGAGCATGGCAGCGAATGCTGTCCGGACGAAGGCTGGATCTTCTGGATCCCACGCCTGTCGACATCGAGATCGAGGACATCGCGCACGGATTGGCCTTTGTTGCCCGCTGGAACGGCCAGACGAGAGGGGAGTATCCCTATTCCGTCGCCGAGCACTCGTTGCTGGTGGAGACCCTGTTTGCGCGCCTCGTACCGAAGGCTCCCGCAAAATGGCGGCTTGCGGCGCTCCTGCATGACGCTCCGGAATACGTGATCGGCGACATGATCGCGCCGGTCAAGTCCTCGGTTGGCCCCGGCTACTCTGCACTGGACGACCGCCTCACGGCCGCGATCCATCTCCGCTTCGGCCTGCCAGCCGCGGTGCCAAGGACAGTCAAGTCCAAGATCAAGAGGGCGGACAAGATGTCTGCCTGGTTCGAGGCGACGCAAATTGCGGGATTCGCTGAATCCGAGGCAAACAGGTTCTTCGGACGTCCTGACCTGTCATTGGTAAAGGGCCTCTCGATCCTGCTCCGGCCACCCATCGAGTCGCGCTTGGCATTTGTGGAGCGGCACAACACGCTGTTGGCCGAAATGGGATAGTTCAGCGCGGTGACCGCTTGGCCAGAATGCGTTGAAGCGTTCGCCGATGCATGTTCAGGCGTCGCGCCGTCTCGCTGACATTCCGGTCACACAGCTCGTAAACCCGCTGGATATGCTCCCAACGAACCCGGTCGGCGCTCATCGGATCTGTCGGTGGCGGCGGCATCTCGCCCTCCGGCGCCAGCAGCGCGGCCGTAACGTCATTGGCATCCGCCGGCTTTGGCAGATAGTCAGTCGCTCCGATCTTGACCGCTGCCACAGCCGTGGCAATCGCGCCGTAGCCCGTCAGGACAACAATGCGGCTGTCGCTCCTGCGTTCACGGATGCTCTCGACCACGTCGAGGCCATTTCCGTCTTCAAGCCGCAAGTCGACAACCGCGTATGCCGGGGGGCGCCTGGCCACAGCCGCCCTGCCGGCAACGACCGAGGCGGCTGTTTCGACGTCAAATCCCCGTTTTTCCATTGCCCGAGCAAGGCGTCTCAGAAACGGTTCGTCATCGTCAACGATCAGGAGCGATGGGTCTGGTCCAATCTCTTCCGGCATCTCTTCAATCGGATTCAGTTCCAGCAAGGCTATTCGCTAGCCCACCCGTCGTCAAATCTTCAAGATTCGATAAGGCATGCTGCAGATTCCGCGATTCGCTCTGCCGTGTCCTCGCGGCGAAAATACGCGCCGAGCTCGTTGCCGGGGAACATCAGGTACGTGAAGGTGGAGTGGTCAACGAGATAGAATTCTCCGCTTCCCTCGCCCCTTGCAAAATATGCGCGATACGCCTTGGCCGCGGCCTTGACCTGCTCCGCGCTACCGGTGAGGACAACCATCTCCGGAAACATGTCATCGGCATACTGGCCCAGCGCTTCAGGCGTGTCCCGTTCAGGGTCAACGGAGATGAACACGAGGGCGATGTCGTGCCCCTCCTCCGCCAGAAGGTCGGCGGCAAGCGCGTTCCGCGCCATGTCAAACGGGCAGACATCGGGACAAAAAGTGTATCCGAAGTAGACAAGTGCCGGACGGTTCAGCACGTCTTTGTCCGTCACCAGTTCGCCCTCCCTGTCGACAAGCTCGAAGGGACCTCCGATCGTCGCGCCAATCGCAGAAGAGACGTCACACTCGGACCTTGCGCTCAGGAGCGTATAGAGTGCGGTTCCACTCACCAGTACCAGCAGGCTGAGGCCTGCAAGCACGATTGCGGCTCTGTTCATACGGCCATCCGTTAGGGAATCTATGTCAACGGGCCGACGGCATGAATGCCGCCTCGTTCGACATGCGTTTTGTGGGCTTTGGAGCGGCCGGCGCCCCTCGCCTGCTGATGCGTTTGTCCTGAACTCCTCATGATGTTTCGCCCCTCGAGGCGGGCTCCAGGGCATGGCCGAGGCCATGCGATGCCGTTGCGGAAACAGGCAGTGCGGCCTGCCGTCCTGCCAAGAACTCCGATAGCGTGTGCAAATTGCACGTCAAAGCGAATTGCCGTCAGCACGAATGCGGAATCCCCCGAAATTGCGTCGGCGGAGTCATTGATCAACGACGGGTCGAAGCAATACAATTCAACACGTCGTGAAAGGAACGACATGACCGAAACTTCTATTCAGCCATACGGTCCGCGCACGAACTGGGTTCGGCTCCAGACGCTGGTGGTTCTGAGATGGATTGCCATTCTCGGCCAGTTCTCGGCGATTGTCGTGGCGCAGCGCCTGTTCGGGCTGGATCTGAATCTCGGTCTCTGTCTGCTGGCGATCGGCGCATCCGTGGCCGCCAACCTTCTTGCCATCACCGTCTATCCTCGGGCGAAGCGTCTGTCTGAGGCCGAGGTCGCCGGGATGCTTGCCTTTGACATGCTTCAGCTGGCGCTTCTGATCTTCCTGACGGGAGGGCTGAACAACCCGTTTGCCCTCCTTATCATTGCGCCAGTGGCCATCGCCGCCATGACGCTCAGTGCGCGCGCAGCAGCGGGCATCGCTCTGCTGGCCGTGGCGTTGGCTGCGTGCCTGCTGTTCTGGCACTTTCCGCTCCAGACCCTGGACGGGGCCGTCATGCAGATGCCCAGAATTTTTGCATACGGATTCCTGGTTGCCATCGTGATCGGCGTCTTGTTCCTGTCGGTCTATGCCAGCAGAGTGACCGGCGAGATGCAGACGTTGTCAGAAGCGCTGGCGGCAACTCAACTGGCGCTTTCGCGCGAACAAAAGCTCACTGATCTCGGCGGCGTTGTCGCCGCGGCCGCACATGAACTCGGAACACCGCTCGCAACGATCAAGCTTGCCAGCAGCGAACTGCTGGAGGAACTGCACGACAACCCGATGCTGCAGGATGACGCAATTCTCATTCGGGACCAGGCCGACCGATGTCGGGACATCCTCAGTTCGATGGGCCGGGCCGGAAAAGACGACCTGCATGTCCACCATGCGCCCATCAGCGCCGTCATTCGCGAATCTGCAGAGCCGCACGCAGATCGCGGGAAAAAACTTCACTATGAATTCGACGGCCCGGACGCAACGGATGCCCGCCAGCCCACAATCGACAGGCGACCGGAAATCATTCACGGTCTGCGCAACCTGATCCAGAACGCGGTTGACTTTGCCCGTGCAAACGTCTGGATCGATGTCTCCTGGAACGACGAGCAGCTTGTCGTGAGAATTGTGGATGACGGTCCGGGATACTCGTCTACGGTGGTCAGCCAGATCGGCGAGCCGTACATGATCCGCCGAAAGAGGGATTCACGATTGCGCTATGAAGGCATGGGGCTCGGCATGTTCATTGCAAAGACGCTGCTTGAGCGAACGGGTGCCGAACTGCGCTTCTCCAATGGCCGCGAGTACGGCGCACCGGACAACGGTCCGGGCGAGCGGACCGGAGCAATTGCGGATGTTCGCTGGAGCCGAGAGGCATTTGCCGATGCAGGGGGCGCAGAGAGGGCGCCACTGGGGCAAAACCGGCAGATCAGGGCATGAGGTGACATTCTCGCGTGTCAGATCCGCCGGGCGCGCTGGGCTGCCGCCTGGGAGTGCCGACCAAGCCCGCCGCATTGACTCCGTCGCGGATTGCCAAGGGACGGTCTTCCTGCCCGATGCCGCTGCGACGGATCGCTTCGGCACGGCCCTCGCGCAGTCGCTGAAACCTGGCGACACAGTTCTGCTGGCGGGGCAGATCGGCGCTGGCAAGACCTGCATTGCACGCGCCGCAATCTCCGCCCTGCACCTCAGGACGGGCCAACCCGAACCGGAAGTGCCTTCGCCTACCTACACGCTCGTTCAAGCATACGAATTGCCCGGCATCCAGGTTTGGCACGCAGATCTCTACCGTCTTGCCGATGCTTCCGAGGTGACCGAACTCGGGCTCGAAGAGGCCCTTGGAAACGACATCGTCCTGGTGGAGTGGCCCGACCGGCTAGAGGAGATGCCCGACGACGCATTGGTGCTGGATATCGAGGTCCTGGACAAAGGCCGCAGAGTGGCGCTTCTTTCGAAATCGGATCGCTGGCAGAATTGCGTCTCGATGATCGGAGACATCGATGCATGACGCGGCGACGTCGTTCCTGAAGTCACAATGCTGGGCTGGTGCCAGGATTCAGCCAATCGCGAGCGATCTTTCGCAAAGATCCTATTTCCGCCTGTCAAGGAACGGCGAGACTGCAATATTGATGGACGCAGGAAATGATCGCGCATCCGTTCCTCGCTTCCTGAAAATGACGGCCTGGCTTAGGCAGGCAGGCCTTTCCGCACCCGAGATTCTTGGCGCTGACGTCGACAATGCGCTCTTGTTGCTGGAAGACCTTGGCCCGGTTCCAGCAAGCGAAAGGATGTCGGATCCGAATGCGCAGGCCGAGGTCCTTGATGCCTGCATCGAGATCCTGCTCGCGATCCGAAGTGCGCCGCCGCCGCCGCTCCATTGCCCCGGGGCGGAAAGGTTCTGCGAATGGACACGCGTTGCAGACGAACACTATCCGGGTGCGGATTCAGGCGCGCTTGATGAGTTTCGGGTGGTACTGAAAGACATCCTTTCCAGCCTCTTGGCAGATGGCTGCACGGTGTCTCTCAGGGACTTTCACGCCGACAACCTGATGCCCTTGCCAAATCGAAAGGGCACCGCGCGTCTCGGGGTGCTGGATTACCAGGACGCGTTCCTGACACATCCTGTCTATGACCTTGTCTCTCTCTTGACAGATGCGCGCGTTGAAGTGCCGCCCGCGCTTCGTGCCCGATATATCGAAAGATACGCGTCAAGCTCGGGAGACGGGCTGGCCGCGTTGCGGACCGCCTTTGCCGCATTCTCTGCACAACGTAACCTCAGGATCCTCGGGATCTTTCATCGCGCAGCAAGAGACCTCGGCAAGACGCACCACCTGCCAAAGGTGCCTCGCGTCTATCGCTGTCTCATGGAAGCAACGGAACACGAAGTGTTCCGCGATGTGCGCGGAATCCTCAGCGCCGGACTCCCTGCCCCGGAAACGGCGGCATGACGCGACCGCGTTCTGCCATGATCTTCGCCGCCGGTTTCGGCACGCGGATGGGCGAGCTGTGCCGGGACATGCCCAAACCCATGGTACCATTTGCGGGACGGCCGATGATCTCCCATTGCATCGGGCTCCTGCGAGACGCCGGAATCACGACCATCGTGGCAAACACGCACCACTTGCCCCAGGAAATCGAGCCCTTCCTGCGATCCGAAGGCATCGCGATTTTGCGGGAACATCCAGACATCCTGGAAACAGGTGGCGGCCTGAAGGCCGCGGTGCCGCGTCTGGGAAACGCTCCCGTCATTACGATCAATCCCGATGCCGCCTGGCTTGGATGCAATCCCGTCAGGGCGCTGATCGACGCATGGCGGCCCGAAATGCAGGCTCTTCTTGCGCTCGTGCCCCAATCATTGGCTCACGGCACATCGAGTACGGGCGACTTCCGCCTCGAAGACTGGCGAGTTCGACGCGGCGGGCCCTTGATTTATGGCGGTGCGCAAGTCATCAGGACCGACCAGCTTGATGAGGTCGCCGAAAAAGTGTTTTCCCTGAATGTCTATTGGGACCTGCTGTCGGAATCGGACGGTCTCCACGGCCTGGTCTATGACGGAAAATGGTGCGACTTGGGTCACCCGGCGGGGTTGCGCATCGCCGAAGGCCTTGCCTGTCATGTTTGAGTCGGCAGACTGTCCGCGCGTGTTCGGAGTCCCGCCCGGGGCCGACTTCCCGCAAGTGGTGGTCGAGCGAATCCTGGATGCACATGCAGGACGATCGCCGGAAGACCTTGCCCGGGTCTGTCTCCTGGTCAATTCCCGACGCATGCAGCGACGGTTTGCCTCCCTCTTTCGGGCTTCCGGTCCGCGACTCCTGCCCCGCATCCTGCTTGTAACCGAGATCGAGAGAATCCTTCCGGGCATCGACCTGCCGCGTCCCGTGTCCCGGCTGCGGCGCCAGCTCGAGCTGGCGCAACTGACCGCTCGTCTTGTAGATGCTGAGCCCGACCTCGCCCACCCCGCGGCTGCGGTCAGTCTTGCGAACAGCCTCGCCTCGCTCCTCGACGAGATTCAGGGCGAAGGGATCGTTCCAGAACGGGTTCGCTCGCTCGAGATTGGTGACGACTCCCTGCACTGGCAGCGAAGCCTGAAATTCCTCGACATAGTCGGCGCCTATGTCGAGAGCGTTTCGGAAGACGGTCTCGACTTCGAAGCGCGGCGCAGGCTCGGGGTCGAGAAAGTCTCTGCAGCCTGGGCATCCGATCCGCCAGACACCCCTGTGATCATCGCAGGCTCGACGGGTTCACGGACGACGACTCGCATGTTGATGTGCGCCGTGGCGCGACTCTCCCAAGGCGCGATCGTGCTGCCCGGATTCGATGTCGATCTTCCCAGGCCGATCTGGGATTCGCTTGGCTCCAGCCGCGACTGCGAGGACCATCCACAGTACCGTTTCGCGGCGTTGTTCTCGGCACTCGACATGGCCCGCGACCAGGTGGCCACGTGGGGCGAGCCTCCGGACAAGGCCCGGAACAGGCTTGTCTCCCTTTCCCTCCGCCCAGCCCAGGTCACTGATCAATGGCTGTCGGAAGGCCCCGGGATCGGTGACCTTCGACGGGCGACTTCGTCAATGGCGCTGGTCGAAGCGTCGGATCCCAGGGAAGAGGCGCTGGCAATCTCCGTGGCAGTTCGGGAAGCCGCGCAACAAGGAGTGCGTTCGGCACTCGTTACGCGGGATCAGGATCTGGTTCGCCGTGTCTGCGCTGCCCTCGCGCGCTGGAACATCGTTCCTGACAACAGTTTTGGAATGCAGCTTTCCCTGACACCGCCGGGAACGTTTCTGCTTCAGATCGGACGGCTCGTCGGCGCGTCCCCACGTCCGGAAGACTTGATCGCATTGCTGAAACATCCGTTCACCCGAGCAGGCACGGACCGCGGATTGCACCTTGAAAACACGCGGCAGCTGGAACTGTTCCTCCGCAGAAACTCGATCCACGCATTCACCGAAGCTGAGCTCAAGGGCTTTGCGGAAGAGTCACCGGACAAACGAAAAAAATGGATCGGCTGGCTCGCATCGGTTCTCGACCCGCTCGGACAACTGCCCGATCCGACCCTGCTGGGCGCAGTGACCCATCATCTCGAACTCGCCAAGTCGATTTCAGGTGGCGAGGATGAAGGCGGGAACGCGCTCTGGGCGCAGTCTTCGGGACGTCTCGTACGGGTTGCAATAGACAGTTTCCTGGAGGAGGCGGATTTTGGAGAGCCCGTGCCCTTCGCCGACTATCTTCGTCTCCTTGAAGGCATGCTGCTGGCGGAACGTGACCGGGACTCTTCCGAGGCACGCCCTGACGTGATGATCTGGGGCGCGCGGGAGGCTAGGGTACAAGGACCAGATCTCGTCATCTTGGGCGGGCTGAACGAAGGGCGCTGGCCTGAGCAACCCGATCCGGACCCATGGCTGAACCGGCAAATGCGACGCAGCCTCGGACTGCTGCTTCCCGAAGGGCAGACCGGATTGGCCGCGCACGACTACCAGCAGGCGATCGCGGCCCGGCGCGTCGTGCTGTCACGATCGTCCCGGGATGGCGACGGCGATGCGGTTCCTTCGCGCTGGGTCAACCGGCTGACGAACTTGCTCGAAGGGCTGCCTGGGCAGTCCGGCCCCGAAGCGCTGGTCGAGATGAGGCAACGGGGCGAGGAACTGCTCGCACTGGCCGGCATGCTCGACAGGCCCGTAAGGACTGTCGAGCCGGAGCCCAGACCGGCCCCGTCGCCCCCATCCGAGAAGCGTCCAAAGAAGCTGTCGGTCACCGAAATCCAGCGGTTGATTCGAGACCCCTACGCAATTTACGCGCGGCATGTGCTCAGGCTGCGTCCGCTTCTGCCACTGGTCCCGGAGCCCGATGCCCGCCTCAAAGGCACCGTCTTTCATGCCATCCTTGCTGCATTCGCCGACACTGCCCTCGCCGACTCCGCGACCATGCGTCAGCGGCTCTTGGAAATCGCTGATGAAGAGTTCCGAAAAGACGTTCCTTGGCCGGCAATCCGCTCCCACTGGCGTGGACACCTCGAACAGATATCCGATTGGCTTGTCTCCGAAGAGATCGCCTGGCGCACCGGGATCAAGGACCGGAAAACGGAGGTCAGCGGGGAATTGCAGCTGGGTGCGGCGGGGCTGACGATTTCCGGAAAGGCGGATCGGATTGACCGCCTCTCAAGCGGGGAGCTGGTCATCTATGACTACAAGACCGGCGACATCCCGAGCGAGCCGCAGATTCTCCATTTCGACCGCCAGCTCCTGATCGAGGCAGTCATGGCGGAAAGAGGTGCATTCGAAGGCGTTCCCGAAGCGCCTGTCCGCTCGGTCGCGCACATCAGCATTGGCCGCTCCCCAAAGCGGAAGGCAATCAAGCTGGAGGGCAGCTTCGAGACCGGCACCGTTCTAGCCGAGCTGACCGAGTTGCTGGAAAGGTTCCAGTGCCCCGGTACAGGTTACATTTCGCGTCGCGCGATGGAAAAAATGCGCTTTCAGGGTGACTACGATCACCTTGCACGGTTCGGCGAATGGGACGCATCGGCCACAACCCGACCGCGGCCGGTGGAATGACTGACGCGGCGACAGCCGTGCAGGTGGATGCAGCTGATCCGCTGCAATCCACATGGCTTTCCGCCAACGCCGGCACAGGGAAGACCCGCGTGCTCACGAACCGGGTTGCTCGCCTGCTGCTGAAAGGAACGAACCCGCGCAACATCCTGTGCCTGACTTATACGAAGGCCGCAGCCAACGAGATGCAGAATCGGCTCTTTGCCACCCTTGGCAAGTGGGCAATGCTGGAAGACGGTGCGCTACGGCAAGAGTTGCGCAGCTTGGGAGAATCGCCGCCCGACAACCTGTCTGAGGCCAGAACGTTGTTTGCGCGCGCCATCGAGACGCCTGGCGGTCTCCGAATCCAGACAATTCATTCACTTTGCGCGGCTGTCCTGCGGCAGTTTCCGCTTGAAGGGAAGGTGTCGCCACGATTCCGCGAAATGGACGACGCCCAACAGCTCCGCTTGATAGGCGAGGTCCTTGATGAAATGGCGGAGACCGACCCGTCCGTGCTCGTGGATGTTGCCCGGTTTCATCCCGATGACAGCCTCGTGCCGCTTGCCCGGGACGTCGCCGGCGAACAGGACGCATTCGATGCCGCCCTGCATCCGGACATGATATTCGAGACCTTTGACGTGCTCCCGGACCTCACCTGCGACCAGGTCTTGAAAGACGCGTTTGGGAAAGATGAATTTGCGTTCCTGAAAGAGTTCCAGTCGGCGCTTCCAAGCCCCTTGGGGCCGACGGACCTGAAGCTGTCTCTGGTGCTTGCGGGCTTGCCAATACGGCCTTCCAGGGAGGCGCTGCAGACACTCTCCGGCGTCCTGCTTTATGGAAAGACGGCGAAATCGCCCTTCGCGGCCAAGATCGGCGCCCTGCCCACGAAGAAGGTCAGGGAATCGGAGAGCGTAGCGCCCATGATGCCGAGATTCAATGAAGTCATGGAGCGCATCGAAACGGCGCGCGCGCGCCTGATGTCACTTGGCGCCGCCACGAAGTCCGTCGCGTTGCATCGTTTCGCGCGCCAGTTCCTCCCAGCATACCACGACGCCAAACAGGCTCACGGCGTTCTGGATTTCGATGACCTGATCCGAAGAACGCGTGACGTCCTTTCTTCCGAGGCCTTGTCATGGGTGCTATTCCGGCTGGACGGCCAGGTCGAACACGTCCTGGTCGACGAGGCGCAGGACACAAGCCCCGAACAATGGCAGATCGTGCGGGCCCTTGCGGAAGTCATGGCGGACGACCCGGATCGGGGCCGCACGCTCTTTGTTGTCGGAGACAGGAAACAGTCGATTTACAGTTTCCAGGGAGCGGATGCCGCAGGCTTCGATCGCAAGGAGGCGGAATTCGACCGGCTGCTTCACGGTCAACTACGTTCCAGAGAGCTGCTGTGCTCCTTCCGCTCCTCTCCCGCAATCCTGCGGGTCGTGGACCAGGTCTGCGAAGGACTCGGTGGTCTCGGAGAGGCCGTCGCTCGCCACGATGCCTTCCACGAGGATCTGCCGGGCCGCGTGGATCTCCTGCCGCTCGTCCCCAAGCCGGAGACATTGGAGGAGCCGCCCTGGCATCATCCCGTTGACCGCCCTGTCGACAACGCACCTGACATCGTGCTCGGCACGGAAATCGCCAAGCTGGTCCGCGGGCTGCTCGACAGGGAGTCCATTCACGGAGATGACGGCAAGTTCAGGCGCGTCGGCCCCGGAGACATCATGATTCTCGTGCAGCGTCGCGGTCTCCTGTTCGAGCAGATCATCCAGGCCTGCAAAGAAGAAGATGTCCCGATTGCGGGCGCGGACCGGCTGAAAATCGGAGCCGAGCTCGCCGTGCGGGACCTTCTGGCGCTTCTGACGTTTCTGACCCTTTCTGAGGACGACCTTTCGCTGGCCGCAGCCTTGCGCTCGCCATTGCTTGGGTTGAGCGAGCGAGACCTCTATCGGCTGGCATCGCCACGCCCCGCCGGCAGATCGCTTTGGGCGGAACTGCGCAATCGAGGCGACGAGTTTTCGAACGTGGTTGCGACACTGGACGACTTGCGCCGCACCGTGGATTTCATGGCGCCCTACGAACTGCTTGAGCATGTCCTGAGCAGGCATGGCGGGCGACAAAGGCTTCTGGCCCGGCTTGGCCCTGAAGCCGAGGACGGAATTGATGAATTGCTGAATCAGGCGCTGGTCTTCGAACAGGACGCCGTGCCGACAATGACCGGTTTCCTGGCACGGGTGCAATCCGGGGACATCGAGGTGAAGCGACGGCTCGATGGTGCCGAGGACCTGGTCAGGGTGATGACCGTTCACGGAGCGAAGGGCCTAGAGAGTCCCATTGTCATTCTGCCAGACACGATGGCTTCCGACCATGCGCGATCCGGCGGCATTATCAACGGTCCGGACGGCATTCCCCTGGCGTCCCTGCCAAATGACGAGTGCCCCGAGCTGCTGCGCGAAGCCAAGGCGCAGAAAAAGGCGGCAGACACAGAGGAACGCAATCGCCTGCTTTATGTCGCCATGACGCGTGCCAAGCAGTGGTTGATAGTTGGCGGCGTTGAACGGCCGGCAAAGGGCGACACGCCGCTGAATTGGTACAAGTCCATTGAAGATGCCCTGCAAGCCCTCGGGGCGATTCCATGTGAATGGCCGCCCGACGTCCTCCGGCTTCAGCACGGCGACTGGCCTGGGCCAAGGCCGGATTCCGACGCATTGGAGCCGGTTGCTGGCAGAGAATTGCCCGGGTTTCTGAGCGATGACGCGCCGGGTGCGGATCGCCCGGTTATTCCGGCATCTCCGTCCGATCTCGGCGGCGCAAAGGTGTCAGGGGGCGGCGCTTCGGATGAGGACCGTGCCCTCCGGCGCGGCAGGCAGATCCACCTGCTGCTGGAACATCTGCCGGGGCAGCCCGACCCGGAAGCAATGGCGGGACGTCTGCTTTCCCACGGACCGGACAGGGCCGAGGAGGATGAAATCTACGGACTTGTCACGCAAGCGCTTGCCAACCTGGAACGACATCCCGAGCTATTTTGTGGAGACGCCCTGGCAGAGGTGGATGTCTCGGCTTACCTGCCTACGCTTGATTACGCGATTTCAGGCACGATCGACAGGCTGATCTTGCGTCCGGAGCGTGTCTTGGCAGCGGACTTCAAGACCAATGCCGTCGTGCCGGAACGTGCTGAAGACACACCGGAAGGACTGCTTCGCCAAATGGGCGCGTATCTGGAAGCGCTGGAACTCATTTACCCGGATCGTGAAGTCGACGTCGCAATTCTCTGGACTGAGACTTGCGAACTGGTTTCGCTTCCACACGCAATCGTGCGGGAGGCCCTAGCACGATCCACCATATCTTGACCTTCTGCCAAAGCGTTTCTAGGTTCATTGCCTGATCAGACAAGGATGGATTCCATGGGAACAGTTGCCGTTACTGATGAAACGTTCGACGCCGAAGTCCTGAAGTCGGGCGTTCCGGTCGTTGTGGACTTTTGGGCTGAGTGGTGTGGCCCATGCAAGGCCATCGGCCCTGCCCTGGAAGAGCTTTCCGACGAATACGGCGCATCCGTCAAGATCGCCAAGGTGAATGTAGACCAGCACCCGAATGCCGCGGCGGAACTTGGAGTACGGAACATCCCGTCACTGTTCCTGTTCAAGGATGGCGAGGTTGTCTCCAACAAGACGGGCGCCGTGACAAAATCTGTGCTGAAGGGCTGGATCGACGGTTCGATCTGAAGCCGGGCCCTGTAAGCTTCATTGTCCTGCGGGGAATCCTGACCGGTGATCGGATGGAACGGCACTATGCGAAGGGCCGGATGGTGCCAGCGGGTGGCCGACGCAATTGCCTTAGGCCCGAATTCAAGGCCCTCACGCGCATGCGCGTTCCATGGGCTGGGAGGACGACGATGACGCAGATGAAACCTGGCTGGCACGGCACCACGATCATCGGGGTCAGAAAGGGCGGCGAGGTTGTCGTCGCGGGCGACGGGCAAGTGAGTCTCGGCGATACCGTGATCAAGGGTTCGGCAACGAAGGTGCGCCGGATGAGCCCGGGCGGCCATGAAGTGGTCGCTGGGTTTGCCGGCTCGACAGCAGATGCATTCACGCTTCTGGAACGGCTGGAAGCGAAGCTCGAGGCGGCTCCGGGCAAGTTGCAGCGGGCCTGTGTTGACCTGGCCAAGGACTGGCGAACGGACAAGTTCCTGCAGAAACTTGAAGCAATGCTGATCGTCACTGACGGATCCGCACTCTACGTGGTCACTGGCGCAGGTGACGTGCTTGAACCCGAGCACGACGTGGCCGCCATTGGTTCAGGCGGAAACTATGCAGCCGCTGCAGCTCGGGCTCTGATGGATGGCGAGCTTGGTGCCGAAGAGATTGCGCGAAAGGCGATGGCAATCGCGGCAGACATATGTGTCTACACCAACGGAAACCTGACGGTTGAGGTCATATAGCAAACGCCGAGCCGCGACTGCCGCAATCCTGTTTCGATCCGTTCGAGCCCGTCCGGATCAGCGGCGGCGCGACCATACTCAGCTCAACGGCGCGATTCCAAGCGGGACGTTCGCCGCACGACACCAGATGTAGGCTTCGTTGTAGTCCGCTGCATTTATGCCGGCCGGCAATGTGTAGACCTGCCGTCCCCTCTTCTGCATGAGTTCGCCCATATACGTGTTCGGATCCCATTCACCATCGCGCCCGAGGCCCACGATGGGATCGGGTGCGCGATCCAGAACAAAGTCGTCACCAAGCGTCAGTGTCCTGTCATCCAGGATGGCGGTGCCTGTGGTGTCATGGTTCGAGCGGCCAGAAAACATGCCGGTACGGGCACTCTGGGCCCTGGCCAAGCCAAAGCTCAGGCCTGCCGCCGGAAGCGAAATCAGAAATGTGCGACGATCAATCATTTCGTCCTGTCTCCTCGTCTTCGGGAATTGGTCCATGGGTCAGATTGCACGACATGGCGTCCCTGTCATCATGGACAACGTCAACGTCATGTTCCGTGATCAGCTTGCGTTTTCCTGTAACATTCCTAGATAGGCGGGACCTGTTAGGAGCACCCATGACTGACCTCACGCCCAGGGAAATTGTCTCGGAGCTTGATCGCTTCATTGTCGGACAAAAGGACGCAAAGCGCGCCGTGGCCGTCGCGCTCAGGAACCGTTGGCGGCGAAAGCGGCTGGCTGACGACATACGCGACGAAGTCTATCCGAAGAACATCCTGATGATCGGCCCGACGGGGGTGGGAAAGACGGAAATTTCCCGCCGCCTGGCACGGCTGGCGAAAGCGCCGTTTCTGAAGGTCGAGGCCACAAAGTTCACTGAAGTCGGGTATGTGGGCCGGGACGTCGAGCAGATTGTCCGGGATTTGGTTGAGGCGTCGATCAACATGACGCGGGAACACATGCGCGACGAGGTCAGGGAAAAGGCACGGCGCGCAGCGGAAGATCGCGTGCTCGACGCGATCGCCGGAGAGGGCGCCCGTGAGCAAACCCGTGAAATGTTTCGCAGGAAACTTACGAGCGGCGAACTGGACGACACGGAGATCGAGCTGGAGGTTCAGGACCAGTCAAGTCCGTTCTCCGGCATGGAGATTCCCGGGCTGCCGCCCGGACAGGGCGGTCTCGCCATCGACCTTGGCAGCATTTTCGGCAAGGGCTTCTCGGACCGCAAAGTGAAGAAGTCCATGACCGTGGCACAGTCCTATGACGTTCTGGTCGGTGAAGAAGGGGACAGGCTGCTCGATGACGAAGTGATTGCCAAGCAGGCGCTTCGTGCGGTCGAGGAAGACGGAATCGTCTTTCTCGATGAGATCGACAAGGTCACGGCACGTTCCGAGACGCGCGGGGCAGACGTTTCCCGCGAAGGCGTGCAGCGGGATCTCCTGCCCCTTATAGAGGGCACGACCGTCTCAACCAGGCACGGTCCCGTCAAGACGGACCATATTCTGTTCATTGCGTCCGGCGCGTTTCACGTTGCGAAGCCGTCCGACCTCTTGCCGGAGCTGCAGGGTCGTCTGCCGATCCGTGTCAGTTTGCGCGCCCTTACTGAACAGGACTTTGTGCGCATCCTGACCGAAACCGACAACGCACTGACGCGACAGTATTCGGCGCTGATGGCGACGGAGGACGTGGACGTGTCGTTCAGCGACGACGGTATTGCCGCGCTGGCCCGAATCGCGGCGGACGTGAACCAGTCTGTCGAGGACATTGGGGCGCGGCGCCTGTACACGGTTCTTGAACGCGTGTTCGAGGACTTGTCGTTCGCTGCACCCGATCAGCCCGGCAGTTCGGTCACGGTAGACGCTGGGTTTGTGGAAGAGCATCTTGGCGAGCTCATGAAGGGCTCCGACATGAGCCGATACATTCTCTGAACTCGCCACTTGCCTCGTGCTGCCGCAGCGGCTGACAAAAGCCCCCTTTCCGCGCGATCCCTCTTGTGATCACAAATTGCGTTGGACTCTCATCGACGCCGTGCAAGATACACGTAGAAGGCGCCGGATCCCCCGTGTCGCGGATGGGCCTCGGTGCACTGAAGCACGATTTGGTTAAGCGGCGTGCTCGAAACCCATTGAGGGAGCTGCTGGCGAAGGATTCCGGGTCTTTGCGGGATGGGCCCAGCGTCGCTTCTCTCGCGGCCCTTGCCTGTGATCACAAGAACGGTTCGATGCCCTTCCTGATACGCGTTGAACAGAAACGAAACGAGCGCTGCCCTCCCCTCTGAGGCCGTCTTGCCGTGTAGGTCGAGTCTCGCATCCGGCGCGGTCTTCCCCCGCTTCATGCGCGTGAATTTCCTTTGGTCCATGCGGATAGTTGTTCGGCTGGCATCGGGCATCGCGGCAAGAGAGGTTGCGGCCTTCTCGCCAACGCGAAAGTCAGGGATCTCGAAGATCTCCCTTTTTTCCGGTCGCGGTCGCTTCTTCGGAAATTCATGCGGAATCTTTTTTGGCTGCTTCTTTTCGAGCGGCTTGGCGCCGCCTGCAATGCGCTGCCAAAGGCGCTCCTCTTCGGGGCTTACGACGCGAGGCTTTCGACTCATTGCTCGCCGGCCTGCGGCGCGTCCTCTGTCAACGTCGCTCCGCCCACGATCAGCGAACGCCATGCGCACGAACTGCAGCCATCGACCTGCTCACACGCAAACCCTGGCGAAGCTGCGGCCGAAATGCGGTTCATTCCATTGTGGCGACCAGCTGCCAGTTCGGGTCATTTTCACCCATGGTCCGGGCAAAGGTCCAGACGTGCTTCTGGCGCTTGATCTCGTTCGGGTCGCCTTCAACGACCTTGCCCGTGTGGTCCTTCACAACTGAGGTCAGTTCGCAGACAAAGCGAACCGTCAGTTCAGCCAAGCTGGATTTCGCATCGAAAGTGGCTTCCTTCAGCGTGACATCACGAATTGCTACTAGGCTCGCCTCAACCGTGACCCGGCGTTCGTGGCGAGCAATGAAAATGGGAGCGAAGGACTTTTCGATGTCTTCGGAAATCAGACCTTCCACTTCCGAAAGATCGCCGTTTTCGAATGCCATGAGAATCATCTCGAAGGCGTCGCGCGCACCTTCGAGGAAGGTTGCGACCATGAATCCGGGCTCGGCCTCTTTCATTGCCGCCAACGCCTTGGCGCTGGCCGATCCGTCCTCGACAAAATCGGTAATGTCAGGGTCAGGTCCGCCCTCGATGACATCGAACTCCGGCCGGGTTCGGGCGCTGCCCCCGACAATCGGAGGCTTTTCAAACCCCCCTCTCGTCCCCAAGACGCTTCGCAACTTGAAGATCAGAAACAGGGCTACGCCAGCAAGGACCAGAAGCTGGAATATTGAAGAACTCATTCGGCCTCTCAACGACAAGGAATTGGATTTCGGTCGACAGTACACATATGTAGGGCGAGTTGGTGCCCGAGTCCACCTGATGCATTCAATGGAGGAAATGCGCATGCGCCTCTTCTTGCTGTTTCTGCTGGTGCCGCTATGCGAAATCGCCCTGTTCATACAGGTAGGCGGGGCCATCGGCCTCGGTTTGACACTGGCCATCGTGATTCTGACCGCTGTGCTCGGGGCCGCCCTCGTCCGCAGCCAGGGTCTTCTGGTACTGTCCGAACTGCGTGACAGCCTTCACGATCTGAAGGATCCGACCGAGCCTCTTGCCCATGGAGCCATGATTCTCTTTTCCGGCGCACTTCTGCTGACACCCGGTTTCCTTACTGACACGATCGGACTCTCCATGATGGTCCCGGCAGTGCGCAGCGCCGCCTTCCGTTTTGTACGGGATCGGCTGGTCGTGCGGGAGTTCACTTATGGGTCCTCCGCCCGGCCGCCGGAAGCGGATGTCGTTGACGGAGAGTTCGAGGAGCTCGCGGATGAACCCGTGGATGACCGTGGCATTGAGCGTAGCCGGACGCTCTGATAGAGCCCTGCAGGTCTCAAGGCTGCCATCGGAGTCCGCAAATGGCCAAGAAAGAGAACGGTTCGGCACCACAGGAGCCACAGGTTCCACAGATGAAGGTCCTCGGGCAGTTCATTCGCGACCTGTCATTTGAAAACATCGTCACGCGAAAGCCTGTCAATGCTGAAGTTCGGCCAGACTTCCAAGCGCAAGTTACGATCGACTCCCGGAAGATTGGCGGTGACGACCGGTTCGAGGTTGTATCCAAGTACAGCATAACTTCAAAAAACAAGGGCAGCGACGATGTGCTGTTTCTGCTGGAACTCGAGTACGTAGGACTGTTCCAGATCAAGAACATCGCCGGCGAACAGCTGCATCCGTTCCTGATGATAGAGTGCCCGCGGATGATGTTCCCGTTCGTGCGCCGGATTGTCAGCGACATGACCAGGGATGGCGGGTTCCCGTCGCTGAACCTGGACGTCATAGACTTCGTCACGCTCTACAGGGAACGGCTCAAGCAGCAACAGAAAGAACCCAAGGCCGCAGAGACGCCAGCTAACTGAGCCGCTGCCAGACCGAATCCTCGCCTAGCCTGGCTACGAGTTCAGCGTGGGCCTTCTCTTCTTCGGGTGTCACACGCGACCCAAGCTGGACGGGACGTGGCCCCGGTCGCCATTGCTCGCCCGCCTTGGCCGCAACTGTCGCTTCGTCCCTGGTGGCAAGCAGCAGATCCGGCTGCCTGCCGCCGATCAATTCGAGATAGACTTCCGCCAGGATTTCGCTGTCGAGCAGCGCCCCATGCAGGGTCCGGTTCGAATTGTCGACGCCAAAGCGCCGACACAAGGCATCAAGTGAAGCGGGCGAGCCCGGGAATTTCCTTCTGGCGATTTCGAGGGTGTCGACTGCTCGTCCTTCGTCAATTTGCGGCAGAGCCAGCCAGCGGAGTTCCGCGTTCAGGAACTTCAAGTCAAATGCCGCATTGTGGATGACTAGCTTCGCATCACCGATAAACTCCAGGAAATCCTGTGCAATCGCACCAAATGCCGGCTTGTCGCGCAGAAAGTCGTCGGTGAGGCCGTGCACATCGACAGCCTCTTTGGGCACCTCGCGCTCCGGATTGACGTACTGGTGATAAGTGTTTCCGGAAGGTACGTGCCCGACCAGCTCCACCGCACCGATCTCGAGGATTCGGTCGCCGGATTCCGGATCAAGGCCTGTCGTCTCGGTGTCGAGAACAATCTCTCTCATTTGCCCGCTCAGCCCTGATCTGCTCAAGGACATCATGGACAGACTTGCGAGCTGCTTCAAGTGTTGCCGTTTCGATCACGTAGTCCGCCCGGCGGCGTTTTTCGGCGTCTGGCATCTGTCGAGAACTGATCTGCTCGAACTTCTCCTTCGTCCATCCCGGGCGAGCCAGGACGCGCTCGCGCTGCACCTCCTCTGGCACTGATGCGACGACGACGATATCCACGCTCCCCTCCGCACCAGTTTCGAAGAGAAGGGGAATGTCGACAAGCACGACCGGCGCCTTTGCATCTCGAACGAACTTATCGCGGTCAGCGCGCACAAGTGGGTGTACGATGCTCTCGATCCGGTCCAAGGCGGTATCGTCCCGGGCCATCCAGTCGGAGAGCGCGGTCCGGTCAACTGCGCCGTCGCGGATTACTTCGCGATTGAGAGACTTAATCGGCCCTACGGCCGGGCCCCCATTCTTGTAAAGACGATGCACTGCAGAATCGGCCTCCCAAATCGGGACTCCGGCCTCGCGGAACATCCTTGCCGTGGTTGTCTTGCCCATGCCAATGGACCCGGTGAGACCGATGACTGTCGGCCGGGTCACGAAAGGACGGCCTGCCGCAGCTGGTCGTCAACACGCGGAGCAATCCCGAACCACCGCTCGAATCCAGGCGCGGCTTGGAACAGGAGCATCCCGAGACCGTCAACCGTCTGGCATCCGATGCGACGAGCTTGCGCAAGAAACTCCGTCTCCAGCGGTGCATAGACAAGATCCGTTACGACCGCGTCATCTGAAAGCTCGCCAAGCGGCACCTGGAGCTTCTCATGGCCAACCATGCCAAGCGATGTTGCGTTCACAACCGTCCTTGCGCCCTTCAACATGTCGCCGGCCTCGTTCCAGTCATGAACCCGGACCCTTGCGCCGAAATCCTTTCCCAAGATCTCGCTGCGTGCCCGCGTGCGATTTGACAGCCGGATTTCCTCGGCCCCTGCGTTCAGGAGCGAAGCGACAACGGCCCGCGCGGCACCGCCGGCACCGAGAATCGCCGCGGGTCCCTGCACGGGATCCCAGTCAGGAACGTTGCTGCGCAGGTTCTCCATGAAACCATGGCCGTCCGTGCTGTCTGCATGGACCATGCCGTCGTCACGAAAAACAAGGGTGTTTGCAGAACCTGTCAATGCCGCCCGATCAGATACCAGATCTGCAATCTCGAGAATGTGCTCCTTGTGGGGAATCGTGACGTTTACGCCAACAAAGCCGAGTCTTGGAAGCGCACGGAGGGCAGTTTCCAAGTCCTGTACCGCAACATCCATTGGAATGTAGTGGCCGCGGACACCGAAACGCGTCAACCAATGCCGAAAAATGCGAGGTGATTTCGAATGTGCGACGGGCGTACCGATCACGCCAGCAAGAGGAATTGGGCTATGTGACGTCATGACGGCAACGTGCCTCGCATCGTCAAATAGGACAAGACTTCCAGCAGCGGCAGTCCGAGAACAACGAAATGATCGCCGTCAATACGGGAAAACAGACGGACACCTTCGTCCTCGATCCTGTAGGCACCAACGGAGCGCCGGACATGGTCCCAGTTCTTGTCGACGTAACTCTTGATCCAGTCGTCGGAACGTATCGCCATGTTCAACCGCGCCTGGCCAACATGCCGCCAGACTGGACGCAATCCTTCATAGATTACGGCTGCCGAAAGAAGCTTGTGATCGAGGCCTCGCATCGACATCAGTTGCCGAACCGCGTCTGACCTAGTTTGTGGTTTGGAGAGAATCTTCCCATCGAATTCAAGAACTTGATCGGCACCCAAAACGAGCGCTTCCCGGTGTTTTGCTGCGACCTTTCGCGCCTTTGCCTCCGCAAGCGCATCAGCAATGTCCCGAGAACTTGCACCCTCGGCCCGGAGCCCGGCCTTGACTGTTTCTTCATCGATCCGTGCTGGCGTGACAGAAAAGGCAACGCCTGCCCGTCGCAAAATTTCTGCACGTGCAGCCGAACCCGAGGCAAGAATCAGGCGTTCAGGCATGTGGATAACTCTGTGCAAGTCTTGCTGCGTATCCCAGTTGAGCCATTGCCAGAATTGGCGCGGCTTCGGCCTCGCGCTTTTCCTTGATCATCCCCGTTGGTTTCATGCTAGACCTGTCCACCGTGGAAGCCTGGCTGTCATGACATGTGGACAACCCTTTTTTCCAAGGCGTTTCCCACAATGCTCCACAGCACTCCAGAACACCAAGAACATGATAAGAGGTTCTTTTCAATGGATGAAAAACGGTGTCTGCGCAGCTCATGCCAAGCAAATGGTCTGCCATCGAGCCGTGTGCATAACTCAGGTCATATGACAAGAATTCCACTTGTTCCCATGCCTTACAACCACCACAACCTTTTTTAATCATTATTCTTTATTTGGGAACCAATCCTGTCGGAGAAGAAGAATGCTCGAAGTGCCGGTATTCCTGCATCTTTGGTTGAAAGCCCTTCATATCATTTCAGTCATTTCATGGATGGCAGGTCTGTTGTATCTTCCCCGTCTCTTTGTACATCATGTTGAACAGACATGCTGCACTGGCGAAAAGCATGACCTCTTCGTGATGATGGAAAGGCGACTTTTGCGCATCATCATGAACCCTGCCATGATTGCAACGTGGGTTTTTGGTCTCGCACTGCTGCTCGTTCCAGGAATTGTCGACTGGTCGCAAGTCTGGCCATGGTCAAAAGCTGCGGCTGTTCTCGCGATGACCTGGTATCATCATTGGCTGGCACAGAGACGCAAGACACTGGAAACAGGAACGAATGCGTTGACGGGCCGGGACTACCGGCTGATGAACGAGGTGCCGACGGTGCTGATGATCGTCATAGTCTTTTCGGTTGTGCTTAAATTCTGACAATTGTTGACTTGGCCCTCGGTCGGGACTAGTTACACGTTGTCGGTGTCGTCCTGACACCATTGGCAATTCTGCAATCCTGCTTCCCTTCCGTCCGCACCGTGGACGTTCGAAAGGCATTGTCATGGCTGATCGCCTCAATCTCTCCGAACTAAAATCCAAATCACCGAAAGAGCTGTTGGACCTCGCTGAGGACCTCGAAATCGAAAATGCGTCGACCATGCGCAAGGGCGAGATGATGTTCTCGATCCTGAAGGAGCGGGCCGATGAGGACTGGACGATTGGTGGCGACGGTGTCCTGGAAGTTCTCCAGGACGGGTTTGGTTTCCTGCGTTCGCCAGAAGCAAACTATCTGCCTGGGCCGGACGACATCTACGTTTCGCCCGAGATGATCCGCCAATTTGCATTGCGTACAGGCGACACGGTTGAAGGCGTCATTCGGGAACCAAACGACAGCGAACGATACTTCGCCATGACAAAGGTGGAGAAAATTAACTTCGAGGACCCGGAGAAGGCACGACACAAGGTAAGTTTCGACAATCTCACGCCGCTTTATCCGGACGAGCGGCTGACGATGGAAATTGAGGACCCGACGATCAAGGACAGGTCTGCCCGCGTCATTGACCTTGTCGCACCGATTGGAAAGGGTCAAAGATCGTTGATCGTGGCGCCGCCTCGGACTGGAAAGACCGTGATTCTTCAGAACATTGCGCATTCGATCGAAACAAATCATCCCGAATGCTACCTGATCGTCCTCTTGATCGATGAACGTCCCGAAGAAGTGACTGACATGCAGCGGTCGGTTAAAGGCGAAGTGATCTCATCTACTTTCGACGAGCCTGCCAGCCGCCATGTCGCGGTGAGCGACATGGTGATCGAGAAGGCCAAGCGCTTGGTCGAACACAAGAGGGATGTCGTGATTCTGCTCGACTCAATCACGCGTTTGGGACGAGCGTTCAATACCGTTGTACCGTCCTCAGGGAAAGTGCTGACAGGCGGCGTCGACGCCAACGCGTTGCAACGTCCGAAACGGTTTTTTGGTGCCGCAAGAAATATCGAGGAGGGCGGATCCCTGACAATCATTGCAACGGCACTCATCGAGACGGGCAGCCGGATGGACGAGGTGATCTTCGAGGAGTTCAAGGGCACGGGCAACAGCGAGATCGTTCTTGACAGGAAAGTCGCAGACAAGCGCGTCTATCCCGCGATGGACATTCTCAAGTCCGGCACTAGGAAAGAGGACCTGTTGGTCGATAAGAACGACCTGCAGAAGACTTTTGTGCTGAGACGGATTCTGAACCCGATGGGCACAACGGATGCCATTGAGTTCTTGTTGTCGAAACTCAAGCAAACGAAGACCAATTCCGAGTTCTTCGACTCGATGAATGCGTGATTTTATGTTTTATTTCAAATGGTTAAACATAACCATACGATTTTTGCCCTCAGCAGCGGCAGAGGGAAATCTGGCGTTGCCGTAGTACGGCTTTCCGGTCCCGATGCAGGAACGGCCCTTGATCGGCTGGCTGGCGGTCGGCCGCAGCCCCGGCGTGCATCATTCCGGGTTCTTTCGGACGGCGAATCCATGTTGGATGAGGCACTCGTCCTTTGGTTTCCGAAACCGCACAGCTTTACGGGTGAGGACGTTGCCGAACTTCACTTGCACGGATCCGTGGCGACCGTCGAGGCAGTTTTGCGGGCTCTCGGCAACCAGCCGGGGCACAGGCCTGCAGAGCCTGGAGAATTCACGCGGCGCGCACTGGAGAACGAACAGCTGGACCTTGTCCAGGTAGAAGGCCTCTCCGACCTCATCGAAGCGGAGACCGAAGCACAACGCCGACAAGCGCTGCGGGTCCTCTCGGGTGCCTTGGGAGAACGGGCGGCCAGTTGGCGATCGAAGCTTGTCAGAGCGGCCGCGTTGCTTGAAGCAACGATCGACTTTGCTGATGAGGACGTGCCTGAGGACGTGAGGCCGGAGGTTGGGGAGCTGGTGGCGGATGTCATTTCAGACCTTCAGGAGGAATGCGCAGGTACCGGAATTGCGGAACGCATTCGTGACGGCTTCGAAGTCGCAATTGTCGGGCCGCCAAACGTGGGAAAGTCGACATTGCTGAATGCCTTGGCCGGCCGGGACGCGGCGATCACGTCGGATATCGCTGGCACGACACGCGATGTCATCGAAGTTCGAATGGACCTGCGGGGGCTGCCTGTCACTGTACTGGATACAGCCGGGCTTCGAGAAGGGCGCGATGAAATCGAGACACTTGGAGTCGCGAAGGCCCGTGTTCGAGCGGAACAGGCGGATCTCCGAGTGATTCTCACGGATTGCCGTGCGGCAGCGCCGACACTGGAACCTCAAGGCGACGATATTCTGGCCGTTCCAAAGGCAGACATTTGTGAAGGGGATTTCTCGGCAAAGACGGGTGCAGGTCTTGACTGGTTGGTGGACGAAATCGGAACGCGGCTGGAATCACGGGCTGGCACGGCGGGGCTCGCGATTCGGGAACGCCATCGAACGGCAATGAAAGGCGCAATTGATTCGCTGCAGCGTGCAGCAAGCCAGCTGGATGACGAGGCGGATCTTGCAGAAATTGCTGCAGAAGAAGTCCGTTCGGCAATCCGGGCGCTTGATTCCCTTGCCGGGCGCGTGGATGTCGAGCATATACTTGACGAAATCTTCGCCAGTTTTTGCATTGGCAAGTAGCAAGCGGTGTTTCACGTGAAACAGTCTCGGCCAGTCGTGGTTGTTGTTGGCGGCGGTCATGCCGGCGCGGATGCAGCCCATGCAGCGGCGCGCAGGGGAGCGCACGTGGTTCTTGTTACGCTCTCGCGTGACGGAATCGGAGTCATGTCATGCAACCCGGCGATCGGCGGCCTGGGCAAGGGACATCTTGTACGGGAAATCGATGCGCTTGACGGAGTCATGGGCCGCGTGACGGATCGGGCAGGCATCCAGTTCCGACTTCTGAACCGGCGTAAGGGGCCCGCTGTCCAGGGACCGCGCGCCCAGGCAGACAGGGCGCTTTATCGTGCTGAAATGCTTGCGGAAATCACGGCTCATCCAGAGATAAGCATCCTGGAAGGCGAAGTGACGGACTTCATCATGGAGGGGTCCAGGGTCGCCGGCGTTGTGCTTGCGGACGGATCCAGGATCGAGGCCTCAGCGACAGTGCTGACCACGGGAACCTTCCTGCGTGGAATAATTCATATCGGCACCACGTCGCGCCCGGGCGGACGGATTGGCGATGCACCGTCGGTGGCCTTGGCGGAGCGGATCGATGAATTCGGACTGCCGCTCGGGCGGCTGAAGACGGGAACGCCTCCACGGCTGCGCACGTCGTCCATTGACTGGGATGGGCTTGAAATGCAGCCTAGCGACGAGAATCCCGTATTCTTTTCGTTTCTGACGCGGCGTGCGGAGGCGCGGCAGATCGCCTGCGGAATCACGCGCACAAACGAGAGGACGCATGACATCATCCGGCAGAACCTCGGCCGGTCGGCGATGTACAGCGGGAATGTCGAAGGCATCGGGCCAAGATACTGTCCGTCCATTGAGGACAAGGTGGTGCGCTTTGCGGACAAGCCCGCGCACCAGGTTTTCCTGGAGCCCGAGGGCCTGAATACCGACCTGGTTTATCCGAATGGGCTTTCAACATCGCTGCCCGAAGATGTGCAACATGACTACGTTCATTCAGTAGCGGGATTGGAGCGAGCGGAAATCGCGCAGCCGGGCTACGCGATCGAATACGACTATGTCGATCCACGGGCGCTGGCGTCAACATTGAGGCTGCGGGACGTCGAAGGCCTTTACCTGGCTGGTCAGATCAACGGGACAACAGGATACGAGGAGGCGGCGGCGCAGGGCTTGGTTGCAGGTCTCAATGCGGCCGCTGATGCCTTGGACCTCGAACCGGCCAGGTTTTCGCGCGAGTCCTCGTATGTCGGAGTCATGATCGATGATCTCGTGACCCGAGGCGTGACAGAACCCTACAGGATGTTCACGTCCCGCGCCGAATTCAGGCTTTCGCTGCGGGCGGACAATGCGGACCAGCGCCTGACTCCGTTTGGAATCGGGCTCGGGTGCGTAGGCGAGGCACGGCAAGCGGAGTTCGCAAAGAAGATGGATGCACTGGACTCCGGCAAGGCGCGACTTGAACGGGTGCGAGTTTCCGCGTCCGAGGCGGCGGATGCCGGAATCCGAATTTCGCGAGACGGTGCACAGCGAACAGGGCCGGAGCTTTTGGCCTTTGCGGATGTCGGCTTTGAAGATCTTCTGGCTTTGCGGCCGGAACTTTCGGATATTCGTGTGGATATTCAGGAACAACTCAAGCGTGACGCCCTTTATGCACAATACGTGGCGCGGCAGGCAAGGGATGTGGATAACCTTCGGCGTGACGAGGCACATGCGATCCCGGCAGACTTCGACTACGGGATCCTGGGCGGGCTCTCCAACGAATTGCGACAGAAGCTAACGGCAGTGCGTCCCGAAACGCTCGGTCAGGCCGGCAGGGTTGAAGGCATGACGCCTGCCGCGCTGACGCTGATCCTCGCAAGGCTTCGCTTGGCTGAACGCCGTGCATCATGACCGGCAAGGCCGAGTTTTGTGCCCGGACGAATGTTTCACGTGAAACACTGGCGATGCTGGAAATTCATGCGGAGCTCCTGAAGAACTGGAATCGAAGCATAAACCTCGTGTCAGCAGGAACGATAGAGGCGTTGTGGACACGGCACTTCCTCGATTCGGCGCAACTGCTTCGGCTGGCGCCTCCGGCGCGTCGCTGGGTCGACCTTGGAAGCGGAGGAGGCTTTCCCGGAGCCGTCGTCGCCATCATGGCAAAGGACATGACCGAGACCGTCCTGATCGAGGCAGATCAGAGAAAGGCCGCTTTCCTGGGGGCGCTGTCGCGGCAAACTACCGGCTTCAAGGTCATTTCTGAGCGGATCGAGAATGCGGAACCACAATTCGGCGACGTGGTGTCCGCGCGCGCCCTTGCACCGCTAGGAACGCTTCTTGGCCATGTGCGCCGGCACCTGAAACCCGATGGCCGGGCAATCCTGCCGAAAGGGAAGAAAGTGCAGGGCGAAATCAGGCAGGCGCTTGAACACTGGCGCTTTGATTGCGAAACATATGCGAGCGAGACGAATGAAGAGGCCGTGATCTTGAGCATCGGAGGAATAGAGCGTGCCTAAGCGGAGTCTGCGGCCGAGAATCATCGCGATTGCGAACCAGAAAGGCGGTGTCGGGAAGACGACGACGGCGATCAACCTTGGAGCTGCGCTCGCGGAATCGGGCTACAAGACTCTTCTGGTTGACCTCGATCCCCAGAGCAACGCGTCCACCGGGCTGGGAATAGGTCACGAACTTCGGGAATACACGACATACGACTTGGTCTTGGAGGGAGTGGAGCTGCAACGCGTGGTGCAGGAATGCGGTGTCAAGGGGCTTTACGTGGCTCCAGGCACGACCGACCTAAGTTCCGCAGACATCGAAATGGTCTCGATGGCGCGGCGCAGCTTCCTGTTGCGCAATGCGTTGAGACATCCGAACACAGGCACGCTAGGCCTTGATTTCATGCTGATCGACTGCCCTCCGGCGCTGAATCTCCTGACCGTGAACGCGATGGTGGCTGCTGATTCCGTCCTGGTGCCTCTGCAGACCGAGTTTCTGGCGCTGGAGGGTCTGTCGCAGCTGATGCTTACTCTTCGACAGGTGCGCGACACGGCCAACCCGGATCTGCGCATCGAGGGAATCGTCCTGACCATGTATGACGGACGGAACAAGCTGAGCCAGCAAGTGGCAGGCGATGCGCGGGAGACCTTGGGCGGCCTTGTTTACGAAACAATTGTACCGCGAAACGTGCGCATTTCCGAGGCGCCCGGCTATGCAATGCCTGTCATCGGCTATGAACCGGATTCAAAGGGTGCCTTGGCCTATCGTGCATTGGCGAAGGAGATGCTAGTGAAGCAGGCGCAAATCACATCGTAAGGGGCAGGATCATGGCGAAGGGAAAGGCTGAGCTCCGGCGCGGGCTGGCGCCTAGGCGAGGGATTTCGGCCCTCATGGCCGACCTGGAGGCGAAGCCGGCATCCGGGGCGGGAGCGCCGAGGGCGGGCGAGACGGCGGTCGGCATCGACCGGATCTCCCCGAACCCGGGGCAGCCGAGGCGGGCGTTCGCGGACTCCGCCCTCGACGAGCTCGCCGCCTCGGTCCGCGAGAAGGGGATCATCCAGCCCCTGATCCTCCGGAAGGACCCAAGCGACCCTAACCGCTACGAGATCGTCGCCGGCGAGCGCCGGTGGCGGGCGGCGCAGCGCGCGCAGCTGCACGAGGTGCCCGCGATCGTGCGCGACCTCGACGACGCCGAGGTGCTGGAGATCGCCATCGTCGAGAACATCCAGCGCGCCGACCTGAACGCGATGGAGGAGGCGGCGGGGTACCGGCAGCTGATGGATCGCTTCGGGCACACCCAGGAGGCGCTCTCCCGGGCGCTGGGCAAGAGCCGGAGCCACGTCGCGAACCTGCTCAGGCTGCTCGCGCTTCCGGATGCCGTTCAGGAGCTGGTGCGGAAAGGGGAGCTGTCGGCAGGACATGCGCGCGCGCTGGTGACGGCGGCGGATCCGGAGGCGCTGGCGCGGCGAATCATCGACAGGGGACTGTCCGTGCGCCAGGCCGAGGCGCTGGCCCAGGAGGGCCGGGACGGCGACGGCTCGCGGCCCCGGCGCCGGCGGCGGGCTGAGAAGGACGCCGACACGCGCGCCGCGGAGCGGGACCTGGCGGCCGCGCTCGGAATGAAGGTGAGCATCGACCACGTCGCCGACGGGGAGGCGGGCTCGGTGACGGTCCGCTACGGGAGCCTGGATCAGTTCGACGAGCTCTGCCGGCGATTGCTGGTGACCACGGGGACGGGCTGAACGAGTATTTCCCGCAGGATCGCATCAAGTAGGGGGCGGCCCTTGCGGGTAGTTCGAACGAAATCCAGAGTTCGCTCCAAATGGCCGGAGTCGACTAAGGCTTTGATATTATTGCATTCTTTAAGCATATCTGTTGTGACACCTTCCGCAAGTCGCAGGCCTGCCATGACAGCCTCGATGCGCGCGTCCTCCGCGGAAACGGAATCGCACTGGCTGTAGCCGTTTCCTGTCGTTTCCACGGCGTCGAGCCAACGGTCCGGGGAGGAATGGCATTCCGTCGCGATGCGAAGGCCGTCGATCGTCAGGCGACCATGTGCGCCTGGTCCGATGCCAGCCCAACTGCCCGATCGCCAATACACGAGATTGTGCCGGCTTTCCTCTCCTGGCCGCGCGTGGTTCGAGATCTCGTAGGCTGGAAGTCCCGCCGCCTCTGTCATGTCCTGCGTAAGGTTGAACATGTCCAGGGAACGGCTCTCGTCAGGAAGTCCCGGCAGGCGGCCAGCAGCGAGACGGTCGCCGAACGCCGTGCCGGGCTCTATCGTAAGCTGGTATAGTGACACGTGATCGGCGGCGAGTTCGAGTGCCTCTGCAAGTTCCACCTCCCATTTCGCCGCTGTCTGGTTCTGTCTGGCGTAGATCAAGTCGAAGGAAACGCGCGGAAACACGGATCGGGCGATGTCGAGGGCAGCAACGGCCTCGGCGCTCGTGTGCCTGCGGCCAAGCGCCTTCAGGTCCGGATCGCGAAGCGACTGGATGCCAAGCGAAAGACGATTGACGCCAGCCCGGGCGTAGGCGCGAAAGCGTCCGGCTTCGACCGAGGTCGGATTGGCCTCAAGCGTGATCTCGACATCGTCGGCAGGGGCCCAGGCATCCTTTGCCGCTTCGATGACACGCGCGACGGTTTCTGCCGCCATGAGGCTTGGCGTGCCGCCGCCGAAGAACATTGAACCCAGCTTGCGAGGACCGACGTCTCTCCGGATTCTCAAGACTTCCTTCAGGAACGCCTTTTGCCAGCGCGGCTGGTCTATGGATGAGGCGACGTGGCTGTTGAAATCGCAATAGGGGCACTTTGCTTGGCAGAACGGCCAATGAACATAGAGCCCAAATCCCCTATCCATGCCGAAACACCGCCTTCAGCTGCCGGAATGCATCGGCACGGTGAGAGATACGATTCTTCTCGAGGCGGCTCATCTGACCGAACGTGATGGCATGACCATCGGGCTGGAAAATCGGATCGTATCCATGGCCCCGATCGCCACGCATGGGCCATGTGATCCGACCGTTCATGGACCCTTCGAACGTCTCGCAATGACCGTCAGGCCAGGCAAGCGCGAAAGTGCAGCAAAACCGGGCGATCCATGGTTGTGCGGCGCCGGCATCGAGAAGTGCATTGTAGGTGCGGGTCATCGCGCGCACGAAGTCGCGTCCACCGGGCGTCTCGGCCCAGTCCGCAGTGTGAACGCCCGGTGCGCCGCCAAGGGCATCGATCTCGATCCCTGAATCGTCGGCAAGCGCGGGCAGCCCGGTGGCGCTGGAAGCGGCATGCGCCTTGATCCGTGCGTTCGCGACGAAATCTGTGCCGGTCTCTTCCGGTTCATCGAGGCCAAGTTCGGTCGCTCCGATGACTTGGATGGCGTGGTCACTGAGCAGGTCGGCAATTTCTTCGAGCTTTCCGGAATTGTGTGTCGCGACCAGAAGGCGGTCGCCGGAGAAGCGGCGCATCAGGCAATGGCATCCTTTTGTGCGGCGACAAGGGCATGGGCGCCACGACCGGCAAGGTCGAGCAACGCGGACATTTCGTCGCGCGAGAATGTCTCCCCTTCCGCCGATGTCTGGACTTCTACAAGACGGCCGGCGCTTGTCATGACGAAGTTGCCGTCAACGCTTGCTTCGCTGTCTTCGGGATAATCAAGGTCCAGGATCGGCTGGCCACCATAGATGCCGCAAGACACGGCCGCAACGTGATCCCTGATCGGATCAGCTGTGATCTGACCGGACTTCAAGAGCTCATTGGTCGCAAGACGCAATGCAACCCAACCGCCGGTAATGGATGCACAGCGTGTGCCACCATCGGCCTGGAGGACATCGCAGTCGATGACGATCTGGCGTTCGCCGAGCACGGAACGGTCCACGCAGGCGCGAAGGGCTCGACCAATAAGGCGCTGAATTTCCTGCGAACGTCCGGACTGGCCCGTCTTGGCCTCGCGACGGCCACGCGAATGCGTTGCACGAGGCAACATGCCGTATTCTGCAGTCACCCAGCCAAGCCCGGAGTTCTTCATCCAGAACGGTATCCGGCCATCGATCGATGCGGTGCACAAAACCTGCGTATCGCCGCACTTGATCAGGCATGATCCTTCCGCATGGCGCGTGACGCCCGCTTCGATGGACACGCTGCGCATCTCGTCATTCTTTCGTCCCGAGGGCCGCATGGGAATTCTCCGGTTTGGACGGGACGCTTGATAGTTGCGGCACCGGACTGCATCAACCCCGATTGACCTTGTGCGCCGCTTCCATTTAATTGCAGCGCCCCGAATTCCCGACCGACTCATGACTGACGCAGGACAAATTCTGGAAGAGATGAACGAACGCTCGCGGGAAGTGTTTCGACGGGTCGTGGAAGCGTACCTGGAGACCGGCGATCCGGTGGGCTCGCGCAGGCTCACTCGGGAACTGAACGAAAAAGTCAGCGCGGCGACGGTCAGAAACGTCATGCAGGATCTGGAATATCTCGGCCTTCTGGCTTCGCCGCATTCCTCTGCAGGGCGATTTCCGACCGAGTCGGGATTGCGACTTTTCGTCGACGGGATGATGGAAGTGAGCGATCCGTCAAGCCAGGATCGGGAAGCCATAGAATCCGAACTGCAGTCGACCGACGAAAGTGTCGTGACCTTGCTTGACCGGGTTGGTTCGGCCCTGTCGGGCGTGACTCAGGGTGCATCCCTCGTGCTGGCGCCGAAGCACGATGCAGCTGTGCGGCACATCGAGTTCATCAGCCTCGCGGCCGATCGCGCCATGGTGGTGCTGGTCTTCGAGGACGGACATGTCGAAAACCGGCTGTTCTCGCCGCCGCCGGGACAAACTGCCAGCAGCTTTCGAGAGGCCGCCAATTTTCTGAATGCCGCATTGGCCGGCCATACGCTTTCGGAACTTGGGGAAGTCTTCCAAAGGGAGATCCAGCAGCATCGACAGAAGCTCAACGAGCTAGCGCGGGACCTTGTCGAAAGCGGTACGGTGATTTGGGAGAATGAGGGAACCGACTACGAGCGCCTGATCGTGCGGGGTCGCTCCAACTTGCTGGCAGGAAGCGCAGAGGAGGAAGACCTTGAGCGGATCCGGAACCTGTTTGACGACTTGGAACGCAAGCGTGACATTGCAGAGTTTCTCGAGCTGACGGATGCGGGGGAGGGAGTGCGCATTTTCATTGGTTCGGAAAACAAGCTTTTTTCGCTTTCCGGTTCCTCTTTGGTCGTCTCTCCCTATATGAACTCCGATCGAAGGATCATCGGAGCCGTTGGAGTGATCGGGCCGACCCGTCTTAACTATGGACGGATCGTTCCAATAGTGGACTATACCGCACAGCTGGTGGGCCGGCTGTTTACGGATCGAGGGCAGTAATGAACGACACAAAGACGAAAAGGTCGGTGGCCGAGGAAGAGGTCACCCAGGCCGAGGAATTGAATTCGGGTTCCAATGAGGAACTGATCGACATCACTTCGCCCGAGGCGCTTGAAGATCCGACCAACGACGAGAGGATTGCCGCACTGGAAACGGAACGGGATGCGCTGCAGGACAAGTTCATGCGCGCGCTGGCAGACGCCGAAAACGCGCGGAAGAGATCGGATCGGGACCGGCGCGAAGCAGAGCGGTATGGTGGATCCAGACTGGCACGGGACTTGCTCCCGGTCTTCGACAACATGAAGCGTGCCGTTGCGGCCGTGCCTGAAGATGCCCGGGAGGCAAACAAGGCGCTGATCGAAGGCGTCGAACTGACGATGCGTGAACTCCTCAACGTGCTCGGCAAGCACGGCGTGCGCGTGATATCGCCCGAAGTCGGGGACCGGTTCGACCCGCAGCTTCACGAAGCAATGTTCGAGGCCCCGATGCCTGGCACCGTCGCCGGCGAGGTCATTCAGGTGGAGGCAGATGGCTTCATCTTGCACGACCGTCTGCTGCGACCCGCAAAGGTTGGCGTGAGTTCGACGCCGGCGTCATGAACCCCTGAATTCGCCCGCGAACCGAACTGTCGGGGGGCGGTTGCTTCGTCAACGTCTTGAGTTGGCAAGGCGCATCCAGGGCATCAGGCGGAATCAATTCTTCAGGAAGGATTGCTGATTGGGCCTCTTCAAGTTCGGACACAGTCCGAGCGGCGATTAGCGGCAATTCATCAATCTGGGCCTTGCCCGAACGCTGCCTTCTCACCCATCCATTTCAGGCGCTTTGAAAACTGTGCGGGCGCGATCAACGAAGGACTGGGGAAACCCGGCAAGGCAGGCAACCTGCGCGCCGCATCAGCGGTTTGCCGCGCCCTTCCGAACTTCTTGGCGGAAAATGACCCGCCTTTCCCCGTCCTCGACTGCCACGGCAGCGTTACGGACGCCTTCCTGACGGATTGCGAGTTCTATCAACTATTGATAAGCCGCCGGTTGGGTGGTTGCGAACCGTTGCAAGCTATGCAGCGAAACATCCAGATCGCGACCGAAGGCACATACAACCTCCTCCGAAGGAATGCAGGGAATTTGTACTTGGCAGGATCCATGAAACGTGTGTTGATCTGCGTTCTTGGCGCATTGGCTGTCGTTGCCGCAGTTATAATTTACCTGCTCTTTCGACCCGACATTGGGGCAAGGGTCTTTTTTGGAGTTGATCCCTCACCAGTAGAGATCAGTTTCAAGGACACTTACGACGTGCCTGCCGCAGACAAAAAGACAGTGGCGATCGTGGCGGCTGCAAGGCTCTTTCTGGATTCACTGGATGACAGTCAGAGACAAGCGGCGATATACCGGTTCACCGATAACGCTCAGCGCTCGAACTGGTCCAACTTCCCAGAAGGCATGGTTCCGCGCGGCGGCATAAAGCTTGGTTCCCTCACCAATGCACAACGCGCGAACCTCGACAAGCTCCTTAGGGAACTCCTGAGTGAATACGGTGTGAAATACATCACCAATCAACTAGCAGCGGAAGACTTGCTGATCCCTGAAGACCTATTCGGCATCATGAAATACGGAAGCGACCACTATTACGCTGCATTTCTCGGCGAACCTTCAACCACGAAGCCTTGGATGTTCCAATTCGGCGGGCATCATCTCGCAATTAATGTCACAGTATTTGGACCGCTCGTTTCCTTCTCACCGATGCTGACGGGCGGTCAACCGCTGCACTTGCGCCTTGGCGGTGACGACATCTTCATTGTGCAGCGGGAAACAGCGGCAGCGCAAGCGTTCATGGATAGCCTTACGGACGAACAAAAGTCGCAAGCCGTTCGCGCAGAACGGCCCATCGATCTCTTGCTAGGGCCAGGAAAGCACGGTGCTATGGTTGCGCCGGAAGGCATCAAGGGAGGCGACCTTACGGCTATGCAGCGAGCGCTGCTCCTTGACGTGATCGACGCCCGCTTGAGTTTCATGAACATTGACGACCATGCTGAGAAGATGAAAGCCGTGGTAGCCGAGATTGAGGACACATACTTTGGATGGTGGGGGCGGCAGGGCGCCTTGGGCGCTGCGTATTTCCGCGTGACCAGCCCTTCCATGGTGATCGAATACGCGGCCCAAGACGGCGAAGACGCCGTTGATCACGCCCACAGCATGTATCGTGAGCTTGACAACGACTACGGTACCGCGTGGATCGGGGCAGAGTGAATCCAGCGTGACAAGGGCGTGCTGCGCGAGACATTGCGCAATTGGGAAGCCGATGGCCGCGAAATCCGCAGCTGATTGCCTATGGCTGGCAGGGCTCAGCATGCCAGGCGTGCGCCCTGAAGAACTCCCCATCACGGACCTGCACATGACGCATACCATTACCCGCACACATTCGTGCGATGGTCGAGGCCAGCGTCAGGAATTCCTGCTTTCTGCCGGCAGAACGAGCTGTCGGGGTACCGCCCCGATGCAGCCGGGACGCTATTTCGTCAATGCCTTGAGGTGGTAGAGCGCATCCAGCGCGTCGCGCGGGGTCATATCGTCAGGATGGATCGTTGCCAAGGCCTCTTCGAGTTCGGACACTGTCCGCGCTCCGGATGATGGAGGCCGGCTTGCGGAGAAGAGCGGCAGTTCGTCAACCAGCGCCTTCTGGCGAACGTTTCCTTCGCGCTCACCTTTTTCAAGAGCTTCGAGAACGGTACGTGCGCGGTCCACGACTGGCTGGGGAAGTCCGGCAAGACGGGCAACCTGCACGCCGTAACTGCGGTCTGCCGCGCCCTTTCGGACTTCATGTAGGAAGATGACCTCCCCTTCCCACTCCTTGACCGCCACGGTTGCGTTTCGGACGCCTTCTAGCCTGTTCGCGAGCTCCGTCAATTCGTGATAGTGGGTCGCAAAGAGCGCGCGGCAGCGGTTCGACTCGTGCAGGTGTTCGAGCGTTGCCCACGCGATTGACAGGCCGTCGTAGGTGGCAGTGCCGCGACCGATCTCGTCAAGGATGACAAGCGCACGGTCGTCAGCCTGGTTCAGGATCGCGGCCGTTTCGACCATTTCGACCATGAATGTCGATCGGCCTCGGGCAAGATCATCGGAGGCTCCGACCCGGCTGAATATCTGGCTTACGAGGCCTATTTGCGCGTTTTCGGCGGGCACGAAACTGCCTGCCTGAGCGAGAATGGCTATGATTGCGTTCTGACGGAGGAAAGTGGACTTGCCAGCCATGTTGGGCCCGGTCAACAGCCATATCCTTCCGTCTTCGTCATCGGAAAGATCACAGTCATTGGCAATGAATGGCGCGCCTTCAACCTTGAGGGCCTGCTCCACCACGGGATGACGGCCACCGGAAATGCAGAAGGCCTCACTTTCGTCAATGCGCGGCGCGCACCATTTCCGGTCCTTGGCTTGGATGGCGAATGCGCAGGCGACATCAAGTTCTGCAAGGGCGCCGGCGGCAGCGCCGAGGCGGTCTCCGTTTGAAAGGACAAGGCGGACCAGTTCCGCATGTAGGGCGGTCTCGATCTCGATGGCTTTTGCCCCGGCATTCAGGATCCTGGATTCGAGTTCCGAAAGCTCAACGGTGGTGAAGCGGACAGCGCTTGCCGTGGTCTGTCGGTGAATGAAGCGCTCAGAGTTTGGCGGCGACATCATCTTTTGGGCATGAGTGGCGCGCGTCTCGATGAAGTATCCGAGGACATTGTTGTGCCTTATCTTGAGCGAACCGATGCCCGTGGAATGTGCGTAATCTGCCTGCAGTCCGGCAACGACACTGCGACCCTCGTCGCGCAGCTTGCGTGCTTCGTCGAGGTCGGTGTCATGGCCTTCTGCGATGAATCCGCCATCCCGCACCAGGATGGGAGGCTCGGCGACAAGGGCATCCGAGAGAGATCGGGCCAGCTCGTCAAATCCGTCAAGGTCGGACAGCCAGCCGTCAACCGGCTCGGGCCGTTCGCCGGCGAGCGCGGCAATGATTTCCGGCAGCAGGTCCAGGGCGTTTCGGATCGCCGCGAGGTCGCGCGGCCCGCCCCTGTCCACGGCCAGCCTCGAAGTTGCCCTCTGGATGTCAGGGCAGCGCTTGAGAATGCTCCGGATCTCCTCAGGTTGCGCATTGTCCGAGGCGAACCACTCCACAACGCCGATTCTTGCTCGAACGGCATCGAGTTCGCGAGAGGGAGATGAAATTCTGCGTTCGATCAGACGACCGCCTGCCGCAGTTACCGTGCGGTCGATCGCATGAAGGAGCGAGCCTTCACGGCCTCCGGAAAGAGAGCGGGTAAGCTCGAGATTTCGACGGGTCGCGGCGTCAATCTGGACGGTTCCGGACTCGACGTCGCGCACTGGCGCGCGCAGCAAGGGCAGCTTTCCCTTCTGTGTGAGCTCAAGGTAGTCGACAAGCGCGCCGATTGCCGAGATTTCTGCGCGCGTAAACGTTCCGAAAGCATCAAGGCTCTGGATCTGCCAGAACTTTGCAAGCCGCTTCCGCGCCGACTGACTGTCGAAGCTCGCCGGTGAAAGGGGGGTCAGGCACGCGCCGAGATCGGTGACGAGGTCGGAATATTCCGAATACTTGCTTTCGGAAATGATGACCTCGCTTGGCGAAAGACGCGCAAGTTCCGGCCCGAAGCGCACGGGGGAAGTCGGAAGGACGCGCAATTCCCCGGTTGAGACATCAACGCAGGCGACGGCGGCCTCTTCGCGGACCTCCGCAAGCGCCGCAAGATAGTTGTGTCGGCGGGCGTCAAGAAGGGATTCCTCGGTTAGCGTCCCGGGCGTGACAAGCCGGACGACGCCCCGCTTGATGACCGCCTTGGAACCCCGTTTCCTGGCCTCGGAGGGCTCTTCGAGCTGCTCGCAGACCGCAACGCGGAAGCCCTTGCGGATGAGTGTCAGTAGGTAGCCTTCCGCAGCGTGCACGGGAACTCCGCACATCGGAATGTCTTCGCCGAGTTGCTTGCCACGTTTCGTTAACGCAATGTCGAGCGCCTCCGAGGCGGCAACGGCATCATCGAAGAACAGCTCGTAGAAATCACCCATGCGATAGAACAGGAGAGCATCAGGATGCTCGTCCCTGATCTTCATGTACTGCGCCATCATCGGCGTGACGTCGGCGGTCGCGACGGGCACTGCTCACATCCCCAGCTATTTGGCCGAATCTAGCGATCCGGCCAGCAGGGGGAAAGTTCAAAATCAGCTGGCGAACGGTGCGGCGTCGCCCCAGAGCTGCCGGATTCTGTCGTCACGTCGGCAGGCCTTGCGATAGAACTTGTAGGCATTGGCCTTTGACTTGGGACCCCGGCGGGTCAGGACAAGCTCTTTGCTCTTGTAGTAGTCCTGGTGATAGTCCTCGGCCACATAGAATCTGGACGCATCCAGAATAGGAGTGACAATGGTGCGCCCGAGATCCCTTTGCGCCTCTTCCTTTGCCATTTCGGCGGCAGCGCGCTCTTCGGGATTCGAGACGAATACCGCCGTGCGGTAGCTTTCGCCCCGGTCGCAGAACTGACCGCCGGCATCGGTCGGATCGACGGAACGGAAGAAATGGTGAAGCAGCCGGTCGTAATCGATCACGCCGTCGTCGTAGCTGATCTCGACTGCTTCGTAGTGCCCGGTGCCACCCTTCGTGACCGCCTTGTAGGTCGGATTGGCCGTCGTCCCGCCGGTATAGCCGGAGACGACTTCATGAACGCCCGCGAGAGACTCGAAGTCTGACTCCACGCACCAGAAGCAACCGCCCGCAAAATAGGCTTTCTTCTCTTCTGCTTCAGCGTGCGTGCCGTGTAGGACGAGACCGAAGAGAACCAGTGCGAACGAGAGAAATGTCCTGGGAATGGGCGTGCTCATGGCTTTACTCCTTGCGATTGGCGGGAGAATGGCGTGGTCTTGGCCGACAGTCCATTCAATGGAGCGTGAAGTCGCGTTGGTGTGAAGGCTGTTTCAGGCGCCAGCGACGTGACGACTTTGGCGGCGGGCGGGATTGGATCGAGTGGCATGAGGATTGCAACCTGGAGCGGGCCGCGAAACATTTCGACGGCAATGATGTATGCCTTCGGCAACCGGTCGGACTTCGCGGCGTGGGACGAGCCGTTCTATGCCGCCTACCTGGAGGCGACGGGGATCGATCACCCGATGCGGGAGGACGTGCTTGCGGCCAATGAAAGCGATCCGCAACGCGTGGCCGAGCGATGCCTCGGGCCAATTCCCGGCGGCCGGCGGCATTTCTACATGAAACACATGCCGTTTCACATGGAACCGGGATTTCCGCTCGACTGGGCGGAGAGCTGCGTGAACATCCACCTGATCCGGCATCCAGCAAGGGTAGTGGCCAGCTACGTCGCGAAACGCGACAATCCGGTCATGCGCGACATCGGGTTCAAGGAGCAGCTGGCCATGTTCGAAAGGTTTCCCGGACCGGTTGTGGACAGCGCGGACATTCTCCGGAATCCCGAAGCGGCGCTTCGCGGGCTTTGCGACGCAATCAGGCTCGACTTTGATCCCTCGATGCTGTCCTGGCCGGCGGGTCCCAAGCCGTTCGATGGGGCTTGGGCACCGCATTGGTACGGTTCGGCTCACCAGTCCACCGGGTTTGCAGGCTCGGAGGCGTCCTTGCCGGAACTGGAAGGCGAGGCGCGGAAGCTGACGGCGCAGGCGCTGCCGTTCTACGAGCGGCTCGCGGCGGAAGCTCTGCAATTCTGAACCGCGGCGGGTCCTGCTTGCAGGATGTCTCGCACCAGACGAAGGTTGGTCTCGACTGGCGTCACTTCAGCCGCCGGTTCCTCGCGGCGATCAGTTTCAGGCGGAGCGCGTTCAGCTGAATGAATCCCTGTGCGTCTTTCTGATCATAGGCACCCGCGTCCTCCTCGAACGTGACATGGGCCTCAGAATAGAGCGAGCGATCCGACCAGCGCGCAACCGTCCGCACGGACCCCTTGTAGAGTTTCAGCCGCACTGTGCCAGTCACGTGCTCCTGGCTCTTGTCGATCAGCGCCTGCAGCATTTCGCGCTCTGGCGAAAACCAGAAACCGTTGTAGATCAGTTCCGCGTAGCGTGGCATGACCGAGTCCTTGAGGTGCCCGGATCCGGAATCCAGCGTGATCTGCTCAATGCCGCGATGCCCTTCGAGCAGGATCGTGCCGCCCGGCGTTTCGTAAAGGCCGCGGGACTTCATTCCGACGAAACGGTTCTCCACGAGATCGAGAATGCCAACACCGTGCCGACCGCCGAGGTCGTTCAGGCGGGTCAGGACCTCCGCCGGGGTCATTGCCTTCCCGTTGATTGCGACGGCGTCGCCCCGTTCGAACGTGATCTCGACTGTTTCTGCCTTGTCCGGCGCGTCCTCGGGCATCGTGATGCGCTGCAGGATATGGGCGGGCGCTTCCTCCGCCGGGTCTTCCAGGATCTTTCCTTCGGAAGAGGTATGGAGGAGATTGGCATCGACGGAAAACGGCGCCTCGCCTCGCCTGTCTCCGGAAATGGGAATCTGGTGTTGCGCGGCAAACTCAAGGAGCTTCGACCGCGAGGTCAGGCTCCAGATTCGCCAGGGCGCAATTACCCTGATGTCCGGATTGAGAGCGTAGGCAGACAGCTCAAAGCGCACTTGGTCATTGCCCTTGCCCGTTGCGCCGTGGGCAATGGCATCGGCTCCCGTCTCTTCCGCGATTTCCACGAGTCGCTTGGAAATGAGCGGGCGTGCGATGGAAGTTCCGAGCAGGTACAGGCCTTCGTAGACTGCGTTGGCACGGAACATCGGGAAGACAAAGTCGCGCGCGAATTCCTCCCGAAGGTCCTCGACATGGATTTCCGCGACGCCAAGCAGCTCGGCCTTCTTGCGGGCGGGTTCCAGCTCCTCACCTTGGCCGAGGTCGGCAGTGAAGGTCACCACCTCGCATCCGAATTCGGCCTGCAACCACTTGAGAATGATCGAGGTGTCGAGACCGCCGGAATAGGCGAGAACGACTTTCTTGGGCGCGGACATGGGCTCTCCAGGGGCCTTCGAGTGTTCGAGGGCGTTTAAGGTCTTTTTGCATGGGGAACAAGCAACGCATCGCGCGATTCACGGCCCCGGCGCACACGACGAGCGCCAGTACGCTGAATGGGGCTCGGTTTGGAAGCCGATTGGCCCGCAGGTTGAACAACTGCTCCAGTACGGCCTGTCATCGAGGCCTTTGACTCGCCATATCGCCCAAGCACGTGGTAGTGCTTTTGGGTTCGAATGCCAGGGATAAGCCGTGAACATCAAGTCAAGCCCAGCTTGGGACGACACTGTCTTGCCGTTTCAACTCGACCGCACTGCAACGCGGGGTCGGGTCGTGCGCCTGTGCGGCGTCCTGCAGCGCATTTTGGCCCAGCACGGCTACCCAGGGGTGATCGAGGCGCTTCTTGCCGAGGCTACCTTGCTCACGGCGTTGATAGGGCAGGCGATCAAGACGAGGTGGAAGCTTTCGCTTCAGGTCCGTGGGGACGGCCCGGCGCGATTGATCGCGACCGATTACTACGGCCCGGTCGAAGATGGTTCGCCGGCGAGGATCAGGGCCTACGCGGGATTTGACGAAGCGCGGCTTGACCCTGACGGCGATGCATTCTCGCAGGTGGGATCAGGATGTTTCTCGATCATGATCGACCAGGGCAGCGGCACAGCGCCCTATCAGGGAATCACGCCTCTTGCCGGTGGATCGCTGGCGGCGTGCGCTGAAACCTACTTTGCACAGTCCGAACAGTTGCCGACCCGGTTTGTCCTGGCATTCGGGCGCTCGCAGGTCCCGGAAGAGGAAATGCACTGGCGGGCCGGCGGCATGATGCTGCAACAAATGCCGGCCGCGGAGCCGCGCATCGAGGACGGAGGAAGCGGTATCGGAGGCCTCCTGGCGGCATCGGACATCCTGGACGCCGCCGGCGCCGAATCCTGGGACCGTGTCAACCTGCTTCTGGATGACGCAGATGAGATCGACCTGGTCGGACCGGTCGTGGCGCCGACCGACCTTCTTGTAAGGCTCTTTGGTGCGGATGAGCCCAGAGCGTATCGCGTACAGCCGGTGGAGTTCGGATGTACGTGCACAATGGAGCGGGCAAGGGAGTCCCTTTCGCTTTGCGTGACCGAAGATCCCGGGACCATGACGACGGACGAAGGCGTCGTGACAGTTGACTGCCAGTTCTGCGGGGCACACTACGAGTTTCAACCAGCCGCGCTTGGCAGTGAGTTGCGGAATGTCTGATCTTGCAGGGAAGCTTCGGTCGGCTCTTGCCGCGGAGGGTCTTCCATCGTCGGACTATGACTTGAATCCCGATTCTCGGTTGTCGCCGGAAAGAACTTTGCGCAGTGCCGCAGTTCTGATCCCGGTCATCGATCGACCGGCCAAAGCAAGCGTCATCCTGACCAAGCGATCTTCCGCACTGAAACACCATCCCGGGCAGATCGCGTTGCCCGGCGGAAAGGTCGACGACGCCGACGACGGCGCCGTGGACGCGGCCTTGCGTGAGGCCTGCGAGGAAATTGGGCTGGAAAGGCGGCACGCCGACGTTCTCGGGGCGCTGCCGCCACATGAAACGGTGACCGGATTCCAGGTCACGCCGGTGCTTGCGCTGGTGGCGCCGGAATTCGAGGCCAGACCCGAACCCGGGGAAGTGGCGGAAGTGTTCGAGGTGCCCTTGGAGCACGTCATGAATCCGGCGCGGTTCCTGATTGAATCGCGGCGTTGGCGCGGAGAGCGACGATTTTACTTTGTCGTGCCATGGGGTCCCTATTACATCTGGGGCGCGACGGCCCGAATTCTCCGGGCCTTGGCGGATCGAATGCCGAATGTCGAAACTTGAAGCAGACTGGCTGGTTGCAGAGGCGACGCAGAGGGTATTTTCGCTGCTCGCCGATGCCGGCCATGCGATTTACGCGGTAGGCGGCTGCGTCAGGAATTCGCTTCTGGGAGAACAGGTCAACGATGTCGACTTCGCAACTGACGCGCCGCCGGACCGCGTGCTTGAACTTGCGGAGCTGGCAGAGCTCAAGGCGGTCCCCACAGGGATTTTGCACGGGACCGTGGGCGTCATTGCCGGCGGCATCCTGCACGAAGTGACGACATTCCGCAGAGACGTGGCGACGGACGGGCGGCGCGCTGTCGTGGAATTTTCGGATCGAATCGAGGACGATGCACGGCGCCGGGACTTCACGATGAACGCGCTTTATGTCGACGCAGGAGGCGTCGTGCATGATCCGCTCGGTGGTCAATCCGACCTTTTGGCCCGGCGCGTGCGCTTCATCGGCGATCCCGAAGCCCGCATTCGCGAGGACTATCTGCGGAGCTTGCGCTATTTCCGGTTTCACGCTTGGTACTGCATGTCCGGCGAGGGTTTCGACCCTGAGGCGATCGCCGCGATCGCCGCGAATCTCGACGGGTTGAGCGGCCTTTCGAGGGAACGTGTCGGTTCGGAGCTGAAGCGGCTGTTGAGCGCCCGAGACCCCGCAAAGGCAGTTGTGGCGATGCGGTCGTGCGGGGTTCTTGCGTCGGTCTTGCCGGGTTCCAGAGACACCGCGCTTGGCCCGCTAGTTGCGCTTGAGCAAGGACTGGGCGTTGCGGCGGACCCGATACGTCGCCTGGCGGTGATGGGCGGCGACGGGTTGGCAGATCGCTTGAAACTGTCGCGTCGTGAAGCGCAGCGGTTAAGCGACGTGCAAGGACACGGCGAGACGAATCCCGGCGAAGCAGGATATCGCCTTGGCAAAGACGTAGCTCGGGACGCCATCCTCGCGGCATGCGCTGTTTCAGGGCGGCCGTTCGCGGCGGAGACGCTGGAGCGGATCGAGCATGGTGCGGCGCAAGTCTTTCCAGTCAAGGCAGCGGACTTGTTGCCGGCACTCAAGGGACCAGCGCTTGGCAAGGCCCTTGACGGGTTGGAGCGGAAGTGGATCGCGTCCGGTTTCGAGCTTGGACGGCAGGATTTGCTGGCGCTGGCCAAGGGATGACTCTGACGGCCAGACAGGGTAGATCGGCGACAGCCTATACCCGTGAGACGCATGACGGTCGACGGGAACAGCCGTGTGCTGTCGCGATCAGTCCTGTTTGTCGCGGCATGAGCGCCCTTCTGTTTCGTTGCTTCATGTTCTGCCCGTCCAATCCGAGGTCCAAGCGACATGTTTCGCTTTTTTGAAAGTCTCGTCGATCCATATTGCGACTATCCGCTGGAGGATCATCCGCCGAAAAGGCTCTGGCCGTTCCTGAACCAATATGCGCGGCCGTTCCGAAAGGTGTTTGCGGCAACGACAGCCGTGGCAATTGCAGTGGCGGCTGTGGAAATCTGGTTGATTTCCTATGTCGGGCGGCTGGTTGACCTGCTGGCGGCCGCAGAGCCAGAAACGTTCTGGCAGGAGCACGGGACCGAAATGATCCTGGTCGGGCTGTTCTTGCTGACCGTTCGGCCATTGCTTGAACTTCTCGACGTCGGCCTGCTGAATAACGCGATCCTGCCCAATTTCGGAACGCTCATTCGGTGGAGGTCTCATGGCCATGTCCTGCGACAGTCTGTCGGCTGGTTCGAAAACGACTTCGCTGGCCGGATCGCGAACCGGATCATGCAGACTCCGCCCGCCGCGGGAGAGGCGGTCTTCCAGATCTTTGATGCGCTGACGTTCGCCACGGCCTACATCGTGGGGGCCCTGATTCTCTTGGGCGATGCGGATGCACGGCTTGCGCTTCCGTTGCTAGTCTGGCTGGCCCTCTACGCGCTCCTGATTCGCTGGACCGTGGTTCGGGTCGGGCCGGCCAGCAAAGCCGCATCTGACGCGCGCAGCGCGGTGACCGGCAGGGTCGTAGACAGTTACACGAACATTCACAGCGTCAAGATGTTTGCCCATACGTCGACAGAGCGAGAATTTGCGCGAGAGGCGATTGAGCACGCGCGACGGACATTTCAAGACGAAATGCGCGTATATACGCGGATGGATCTTGGCCTGACGCTGATCAATGGGTACCTTATCGTGTCGGTTGTCGGGTGGGCGATCTGGCTCTGGTCGACGGGTGCGGCAAGCATCGGAGTGGTGGCGGTCGCCACTTCATTGGTCTTGCGGCTGAATGCCATGACTGGATGGATCATGTGGGCACTGACGAGTTTCTTCCGCAATCTCGGCATCGTGGCGGAGGGAATGGAGACGATTGCCCAGCCAATCACCTTGGTTGATCATCCAGACGCCAAGCCGCTCAATCCGGGGCCAGGGCGCATCGAGTTTGATGCGGTTGCTCACCATTACGGCCGTCGGGCGGGTGGCCTGGTGAGGATCGACCACGTGATTGAACCCGGAGAGAAGGTCGGGCTGGTGGGGCGGTCGGGATCGGGCAAGTCGACGTTTGTCAAGCTGCTCCTGCGATTCTACGACGTCGAAAGCGGGACCATTCGAGTAGACGGGCAGGACATTTCGCTCGTGACGCAGGACAGCCTTCGAGCGCGCATCGGGATGGTTCAACAGGAAAACTCGTTGCTGCACCGGTCGGTGCGGGACAACATTCTTTATGGTCTACCGGACGCCACGGATGAAATGGTGATCAGGGCGGCAAGGCAAGCAGAAGCGTGCGATTTCATCCAGGATTTGGAAGACCCTGAGGGCCGAACCGGATTCGAAGCGCATGTCGGTGAGCGGGGCGTGAAGCTCTCGGGCGGCCAGCGCCAGCGGATCGCACTGGCAAGGGTCATCTTGAAAGACGCACCGATTCTCGTGCTCGACGAGGCAACGAGTGCGCTGGACAGCGAAGTCGAGGCCGCGATTCAGGACGCGCTCCATGGCATGATGGAAGGCAAGACGGTGATTGCCATCGCGCACCGGCTTTCGACGATCGCGCGGATGGACCGGATTGTGGTACTGGATGAGGGCAAGATTGTTGAAACCGGCAGCCACGCCTCGCTGCTGGCGAAGGGCGGTCTGTATGCCGGCTTCTGGAGACGGCAATCCGGCGGGTTCATAACGACCGATCTCGAGGCAGCCGAATGATACGTCGTGCCGGTCGCCTGATTGACGCCTTTCGCGCGGCCGACGGACCGCCGCCAAGAACGCTTGGCGCCTTCATGGTCTGGGGCCTGAAGGGCGCGTTCCCGGTGCTGACCGCCGCTGCAGCGGTTTCGGCAACCGCCGGGACGCTTGAGGTCCTGACGGCATTGATACTTGGTCACGTAATAGACACGGCGCTTGCCTCCACTCCCGACACGTTCTTCTCCGCGAACTGGGCACTGGTCATCGGTGTGGCGGCGTTCTTCGTGGTCGTGCGGCCGGTCGTTTTCGGGCTGAGCTCGATTGCGAACGCTGTCGTGATCCTGCCCAACGTCAATCCGCTCGCGCTCACCCGGCTTCACCGATGGACATTGGGCCAGTCGGTCACGTTCTTCGACAACGACTTCGCCGGACGGATCGCCCAGAAGCAGATGCAGACGGCTCGCGCACTCGCGGATGTCGCAAGCGAAGTGATCAACGTCCTTTTCTTTGCCCTGGCTTCGCTGATCGCCTCCGCGCTGCTGCTGACCGCCATCAACGGATGGATGGCGCTCGCCCTGTTCGTGTGGCTGTGCGGATATCTCTACATGGTGCGCTGGTTCATGCCGCGTATCCGCATGCGATCCCGGGCCCGTGCCGGCGCGCGCGCGATGGTCACCGGACAGGTTGTCGACACGATTACAAACATAAAGACCGTGAAGCTCTTCGCTCACGCCAATCACGAGGAGCGCGCGGCGATTGACGCGGTGAGGGCGTTTCGCGAGCGCGCGCTTGATTACGGTTCCCTCGCGGTGTCTTTCCGGATTTGCCTTATCACGGTCGCAGGAATGGTTCCGGTTCTGCTCATTGGCGGCACGCTATGGTTCTGGAGCAGGGGCGTTGCGAGCCCGGGTGACGTCGTGGCAGCAGGGGCCATCTCGATTCGGATCGCGCAGATGACTGGTTGGGTCAGTCACGTGCTGATGGCGATCTACGGCAATGTCGGCGAAGTCGAGGACGGGATGAACACATTGACCGCTCCCCACGGCCTGACGGACAGGCCTGAGGCGGAGGTGCTTGAACTCCGCACGCCGACCATCGAGTTCAGGAACGTGAGCTTTGCCTACGGACGTGCGGCGGGTGGAGTGGACAGGGTCAGCCTGAACATTGCACCAGGTGAAAAGCTTGGAATTGTTGGGGCGAGCGGAGCCGGCAAGTCGACCTTGGTTGCGCTTCTTCTGAGGCTCTATGACGCGGAAGCGGGCACAGTCCTGGTGTCTGGACGCGATGTCCAGTCGGTGACGCAAGAAAGCCTCCGCCGACAGATCGGCATGGTCACGCAGGAGACGGCGATGTTCAATCGTTCGGCACGCGAGAACATCCTCTACGGGCGACCAGATGCGACCAGGGCGGAGATGGTTGCCGCCGCCCGCCGTGCCGAGGCACACGATTTCATCCTGGACCTCGAGGACCACTTCGGACGGAGAGGCTATGACGCACATCTCGGGGAGCGTGGCGTAAAGCTCTCGGGCGGTCAGCGGCAACGCATCGCGCTTGCGCGAGCCATTCTGAAAGATGCACCGATCCTGGTGCTGGATGAGGCGACAAGCGCGTTGGATTCGGAGGTCGAAGCCTCGATTCAACTGGCGCTGGAGGCCGTCATGGCCGGCAAGACCGTGCTGGCGATCGCGCATCGCCTGTCGACGATCGCGCAGATGAACCGGATCGTCGTGATGCACGAGGGAAGAGTTGTGGAGACCGGAACTCATGACGCGTTGCTGGCCGCGAACGGGCACTACGCCAGATTCTGGCGGCGCCAGTCTGGTGGGTTCATCGGAATCCGGGAGGCTGCCGAATAGGCGAATCCGTCAAGGGAACGTGAGCTCGAGAGACTTCCGTATCAATGGCAGGGGCAGGCATCAGCGCAAAAGCGGCATCCTGATCTCGCCTGACCGGCGCGGCGTTCGAGATTGGGAGGGCAGGCCGTCTTGCCTCATGTTTCGTCGGCCTTGGGCTCGGAACCGGTCACATTGATCGAGGCAGTTTTCTTCATTGTGGTTTTCGTCTATTGTTCTCCGCGAGGCAGAAATCAGGCAGAACATGCGAGCGGCTTTCAGATTCTGCGTGCTGGTTGCGCTTGTCGTCTCACTGGCAGGCTGCGCATCAAAGTTTAGGCACTATGACGGGCCAAAGGTGACCCATGTCACCGTCCATAAGGGCGCGCGGACAATGGATCTCCATCACGGAGACAAGGTCCTCAAGTCATACAAGGTCGGTCTGGGCTTTGCGCCGGAAGGCGACAAGAAGGAAGAGGGTGACGGGAAGACGCCGGAAGGCTCCTACTACGTGAACCGGCGCAACCCAAACAGCAAGTTCCACCTTTCGTTGGGCATCAACTATCCGAACGAGCAAGACTTCGCCGAAGCCAAGGCAAGGGGCGTCAATCCCGGCAGCGACATTTTCATTCACGGCCAAGGGCCCTGGAACTTTTGGCGGGCCATTCGTCGGCGGGCCGACTGGACATGGGGCTGCATTGCCGTGACCAATTCCGAGATGGAGGAAGTGTACGCGATGGTGCGCAACGGAACGCCGGTCCACATCTATCGCTGACGCGCCGCCATTACGATGCTGTTGCGGTTTCGCCTTCTCTACCGTCTTGAGTCCCTGCTTCCGGCTTGCCCATGACAAGAGTCCACCAGATCTTGCCCGATGACTCCTGGTGCCAGGCAAAGCCGATGTCACGGGCACGTGGATCAAGGATCACTTGCCGGGCCTCGGGCTTTTCCATCCACGCCGAGAGCGTCTCGATCTCGGTTTCATAGGTTTCGGAGATGTTTTCGCCGATGAGCTGGCCCGGATACCCGGCGCGGGCCACCCGATCCAGCGGGCTGGAGCCGTCTGACCCGAAATGCCAAGGCCGGTTCTGGACCGACATGTCAAGTGCGTGGGTCTTTGCTGCGGCATTGAGGTGCGCAGACAGACTGACTGGCTCTAACCCGCGCGCCTGACGCAGGACGTTGACTGAATCAAGCATGCGGAACTGGATCCGGGCCCGGTCATCGTCACTGATCCGGTAAACTTGTGGCACTGGCCTTCCGTCCGGCCCGAACACCGGCTCGTTCTCCTCACAGGATGCGAGGATCAGGGCAGCAATCAGCAGACACGCACGAAACATCTTTGACCGTCACATCAGAGGTGATCCGTCAATACCTGCATGTTTCCCCCTGTTCAAACATTGAGACACTCGATCAGCGAAGTGACGCCACTGTGAATTGAGTTCGGCCGGCACTTCCCGTATGTTCGCTGCCGAATTGAAACGTCGAACGAGGAGACGGCCTTGACACGCGATCCTCTTACGCGCCGTGCGTTTCTGGCGGCTGCCGCTGCGGTGATCGCCACGCCGGCAATTGCCCAGGAGGGTACAACCGAATTTCGGGGTTCGGTTGCGGGAAAGGTGCGGCGGAATGCGTCGGGCTTCCGGGCTCTGGACTGGCAGCCCTACTTCGACGACACGCGCAATGGCGCGATCCTCGTGGACATATCCGCGCGTGCGCTTCACTACTGGAATGACGACCAGTCAATCTACAAGCTCTACCCCACCAGCGTGCCGATGTCGGAAGACTTGACTCGAAGGGGACACACGAAGGTGGTGGGAAAGGTCGAGGGCCCAGACTGGCGACCGACGCCGGCCATGAAAGAACGGAACCCCGAATGGCCGGACTACGTGCCGCCCGGGCCGGACAATCCAATGGGAACGCATGCGATATATCTGAGCTGGACATATTATCGCATCCACGGCACCCATGACACGCGCAAGATCGGCCGCCGGTCATCGAATGGCTGCATCGGCCTGTATAACGAACATATCTCGGAACTTTTTGACCTCGCGAAAATCGGGACGAAGGTCTTGGTGATCTGAAGACGGTGGCGCGGCGCCGCGCCGAAGGTCAGTCGGCCCATCGTCCGATTTGTTCTCCGATGATTTCCGCAAGCGCCTCAATATGGGCATCGTCGTCGTTGAGGCAGGGGATGTAGCTGAAACTCTCGCCCCCGGCGTTCTCGAAGCTCTCGCGGATCTCGCCGTTGATTTCCTCAAGCGTCTCGATGCAGTCGGCCGCAAATGCGGGTGCGACCACGGCAATGCTCTTTCGCCCGGACTTCGCGAGATCTGCCACCTTGTCGACCGTATAAGGCCTGAGCCATTCTTCAGGGCCGAAGCGGGACTGGAATGCCGTGACTATGCGGCTGTCCGGCCAGCCCAGACGTTCCTTAAGGAGACGTGTCGTCTTCTGGCATTGGCAGTGATACGGGTCGCCATCCGTCAGGTAGCGCTCGGGCATGCCGTGATATGAACAGACAAGGATGTCAGGCGCTGCATTCGACGCGGCCACGGCGCGTTCGACCGAACGGGCCAGCGCTTCGATATAGGACGGATGATCGAAATATGCCGAAACAGTGCGGATCGCGGGCTGCCATTTCTCCGCCATGAGCGAACGAAAGAACTGGTCGTTCGCCGTGGCGGTCGTTGCGCCGGCATATTGTGGATACAGCGGAAAGAAGAGAATTCGGCGACATCCGAGGTCGATGAGCGAGCGGACCTTCGATCGCGTCGAGGGATTGCCGTACCGCATGCAGAAATCGACGATGACACGGTCGCCGTAGCGCTTGGCAAGCACGGACTTCATCTTGGCGGTTTGCGCCTTGGTAATCGTCATGAGCGGGCTCTCGTCTGCCGCTTCGTTCCAGATTGACTTGTAGGCCGCACCTGAGGTGAAGGGGCGGCGAGAGAGAATTACGGCCTGAAGCAGCGGCTGCCACTTCCACGGCGCGTAGTCGATGACCCTGCGGTCCGAAAGAAACTCGTTCAGGTAGCGCCGCATCGACCAGTAATCGTACCCGTCCGGCGTGCCGAGATTCGCCAGAAGCACGCCGGTCTTTTCCGGCAGTCCTTCCGGGTGGCCTGGCGGCAATTGGGCGCTGTCCTTTGTCATCGTTCCGCCATCCACCACAGCAACCCGTTCTTGTCCAGCGGCGCCACGGACCTGCGGACGGGCAGGTCCTCCGAGCGGACTATCGTTTCAGCCGGGATTCCGTCACGCCAAGGGCCTCCGCGAGCCGGATGTCGGCAGTTCCAGGCCGGAGGGGCCTTTGCTGGTTTGCGGAAGGAGCCCAACCGGTCAGGAAGACCATTTCGAACGTCGCGACCAGATAGCCGTCATCGAAAAAGTTCTGTCGGTAAATTCTCTCGGTTTCGCGAAAGACCTCCCGGGAAGGCAAGGATGTGCTGCGGACCGCAAGAGCGTTGGTCTCGCCCATCCCTCGCAGGTCCTTGGCCAGTCTGGCAATGTCGGGGTAGCGGACTGTCGTGCTGACGCTGTCGGCGACGGGAAGAGCAAGGCCGGCGCGTTGAAGCAGTCCGCCAAGGGTGGCAATGTCCGCCATTGGAAGGACTCGTGGGGAAAGGCCGCCTGAAATGCGGGCCTCTGCTTCGGCAAGCGACGCGCGGAGCTCGTGCAGCGTAGCGCCGCCGAACGCCACGCCGAGGAACATTCCGTCGGGTACGAGCGCGAGGCGGGACTGGACGATCTGGCCAACCGGGTCGTCGGCCCAATGCAGGCCAAAGCAGTGAAGGACAAGGTCGTGGGCTTCGCGATCGAGCGCAAGTGCGGGAGTGTCGTCGATGCATCGTGCGTCCGGGAACAGCGCCGCGATGGGTGGCGTCACGTGCCCGATCAGGACGGGAGCGTGAAATTCCCTGTTCACCTCTGCGAGCCGCTCCCGGATCTCGAGCGCCGCCTCCTCGTGAAGAAATCGCACCGGTGAACGGGCCGCACGGGTGCGATGCAGCGCAAGCGCCTTCCGGTCGGTGATTTCTGGCAGGCCGGACATGGCAACGCGAAGGTAAGAGCGGATGCCCCAATTGCAACGCGCTTTCCGCCCAAAATGCTCCCCTCTGCTCCCACCTCACGCTAGCACTGGCGTGAATCACGAAAAACCACTACGTAGTCCCCGGTTGTCCGGGGTCGACTGAATGAAGGCTGTCGAGATATATACTTCGCCACTTTGCGGATATTGCTATGCGGCAAAGCGCCTGCTCGCCGGCAAGGGCGTGCCGTTTGCCGAGATTGACGTGATGGGCAAGCCGGAGACAAGGCAGGAAATGATGCGACGCGCAAACGGACGACGGACGGTTCCGCAGATTTTCGTCGGGGACTGCCACGTGGGCGGGTATGACGACCTGTCGGCATTGGAGCGGGCCGGGAGGCTGGATCCGTTGCTGGCCGCGCAATGAAAGTCGCACTTCTTCAACTGAACTCGTCCGATGACCCTCAGCAAAACCTGCGGAGGGTATCCGGTCTCGTGGAGGACGCCGCGGAAGCCGACGCGAAGTTTGTCCTGACGCCAGAAGTGACAAACTGCATTTCCACGAGCCGTTCGCACCAAGGCAAGGTGCTGGCTGTCGAGGAACAGGACGAGACGCTCGCGACGTTGCGTTGCGTGGCCGCGCGGCGCGACATCTGGCTTCTGCTCGGGTCTCTGGCTTTGAAATCCGGGAACGAGAGGCGATTTCTCAACCGGTCGTTTCTTATCTCTCCGGGCGGCGAAATCACTGCGCGATACGACAAGATTCACATGTTTGACGTGGAGATCAGCGAGACAGAAGTTTATCGAGAGAGCGACGGGTATCGTGCCGGAGACAGGGCGGTGCTTGGGGACGTGGACGGCGTGTCGGTCGGGCTGACGATATGCTATGACCTCCGGTTTCCCTATCTCTTCCGCGGCCTTGCAAAGGCCGGCGCCAGGATTCTCACGGTGCCGTCCGCGTTTTCGTCCGATACGGGGAAGGCGCATTGGGAGGCGCTGCTTCGGGCGCGCGCGATCGAGACCGGGTGCTTCGTGCTGGCGCCGGCGCAATGCGGTGTTCATGCGGCAAGCCAGGGCCGGCAAAGGACAACCTACGGTCATTCCATGGCGATCGACCCGTGGGGTCGGATCCTGTGCGATGGCGGTGAGGCGCCCGGTGTCAACTTGGTTGACCTGAACATGAACGACGTCGATGATGCGAGACGGCGCATTCCGTCGCTGACCAGCGAACAATTCTACATCAAGGCCTGATGCCGGATTCCCGAGACACAGTCGACCAATTGGCCATCGCGCTGTTCAGCGAGATGTTCATGGCGGACCACCTGGTTCGGAGTCGGATTGGCAAGGCATTGCCGAAAGGAATGGAACTCAGTCAATTCTCGATACTGCATCACCTGGCCCGATGTGGCGGAGAGCGGACCCCGGCAGACCTGGCGCGGGCATTTCACGTCTCGCGAGGCGCAATGACAAACACGATCGGAAGGCTGCAGCGGGCAGGGTTCATTCACGTCCGGCCCGACTGGGACGATGCGCGAAAGAAGCTGGTCGCGATCAGTCCGTCAGGACGTAACGCGTGGGACATGGCTTTGACATCGGTTGCGCCCGTTCTGGCGCAAGCGGTCAGCGCGATCGGGGAAGAGCGGTTGCGGGGGGCATTGCCCGTGATGCGTGAGTTGCGTCAAGGGCTCGACGAGACGGCTAAGGACGAAGAGACGTCGTGACGTAATTTGCAGATAGGTCGCGCTCCGAAAGCTGCCAGCTCCATCGGAAAGGGTCGAAGACGAATCCGCACCGGTCGACCGGCTCAAGTCCTGCTTGGCAAAGCAGGCCGAAGAGTTCGTCCGGGGTGAGGAACCTGGACCATTGATGCGTTCCCGCTGGCAGCCATCGCATGACGTATTCCGCACCGACAATCGCCAGGGCGAAACTCTTGGCCGTCCGGTTTATGGTCGAGCAAGTCATCAGGCCGCCAGGCTTCAGAAGGTCATGGCAGGCTGCCAGGAATGCGCCCGGATCGGAAACGTGCTCGACCACTTCCATGTTCAGGACCGCGTCGAAGGATTCACCCTCCTCCACGAGATCTTCGGCCGAGGCGTGACGATAGTCGATGGACAGTCCCTGCGCGGCCGCGTGCAGGCTGGCCACCGGGACGTTGCGTTCAGCGGCATCGACGCCCACCACCTCCGCCCCGAGACGGGCCATGGGCTCGGAAAGGAGCCCGCCGCCGCAGCCAATGTCCAGGATGCGGAGGCCGGCGAAAGGCGCTCGCATGGAAAGGTCGCGGTCGAATTCGACGGCAATCTGCGACGTAATGTAGTCCAGGCGGCAGGGGTTCAGCATGTGGAGAGGCTTGAACTTCCCGGAAGGGTCCCACCACTCGTCAGCCATTGCCTGGAACTTCTCGACCTCCGAAGGGTCGACTGTCGATGCCTTGGACATGTTGTGTTTCGCCGGCTCCTGCTGAAAATGTTCCGTGAATCGGCTTCCACTCCCGTATATAGGACTTTCATGGACAAACCGTCAGATCAAAAAACGGCATCGCAATACCTTTATCCGCGGATCGACCCGTACGATCAGAGAATGCTCGATGTCGGCGATGGCCATCGGCTCTATGTCGAGCAATGCGGCAACCCGAAAGGGGCTCCGGTGGTCATTTTGCATGGCGGGCCGGGAGGCGGATGCAATCCGGCCATGCGAAGATATTTCGATCCGAACTTCTACCGGATCATCCTCTTCGACCAGCGCGGCTGCGGACGGTCACGGCCGCATGCCAGCGTTGACAGCAACACGACCTGGCATCTGGTGCGCGACATAGAGGCGATCCGGGAGACTCTCGGCCTGAGACGCTGGAACGTCTTTGGCGGAAGCTGGGGTGCAGCTCTGGCGCTGATCTACGGGATCACCCATCCCGAAAGGGTGGCGAATTTCGTTCTTCGCAGCGTCTTCCTGATGACCCAGTCGGAGCTTGACTGGTTCTATGGCGGAGGCGCGGGCGCATTCTGGCCGGATGTCTGGTCACGCTTCACCGACATGATTCCCGAAGACGAGAGGGACGACCTGATCACCGCCTACTCGCGACGGCTGTTTTCCGGGGACGTGAAGAGCGAGGCGCGTTTTGCGCGAGCGTGGACCAGCTGGGAGAACACCTTGGCCTCGATGCGGAACGACGGCTCTGGAAGCTCAAGCCCGTCCGAATTCGCCCGTGCCTTTGCCCGGCTCGAGAACCACTATTTCATGAACAAGGGCTTTCTCGACAACGATGGCTGGATCGAGGCCAATCTTGACCGCATTTCCGGCATCCCGGGCTTCATCGTGCAGGGCAGGTACGACATGATATGTCCGCCGGCAGGCGCGTTTCGGCTGCACGCGCGCTGGCCGGGATCGAACCTTAGGATCGTATCGCGCGCCGGTCACGCGCTCAGCGAACCGGGAATCAGCGCGGAATTGGTGCGTGTGACCGACGGGCTGAGAACGCGTGGCCGCACCGCATGCGCAGACACGCTGCAAGCGTGACCACCACTTGAATTTTTCCGCTACGAGCGCAACTTCCGCACCCTTCGCCCGAAAACGGCCCAAGGATTTCCGCATTCGACGAATTGGGTCCATGGCCGGGAGAGGCACCCCGTCAAAGCCGTCCTAAAGATTTGCGCTGGTTCCGACTTGCGGCCTGCCTCGGATTGGCCTATATGCCTCTTCGAAAGCGGTGCTTCGGCTTCCACCCCCGAGGCTCCAACGGAATTGACCGACGGGCCGCTGGCCCGTTTTTTTTGAGCCCATGAACGATCTTGTTGCCAGAACAAGCGTTGACCGGCGTCTGGCCGGCGTGATTGCCCCGGTGGTTGAAGACCTGGGCTTTGAACTCGTGCGCGTGCGACTGATGTCCGGAAAGGCAAAGACGCTGCAGATCATGGCAGAGCGTCCGGACGGAGGCATGGAGGTCGATGACTGCGCAACGATATCGACGGCCGTCAGCGCGACGCTGGATGTCGAGGATCCGATCGAGGATGCCTACACGCTGGAAGTCAGCTCGCCCGGCATTGATCGCCCGTTGACGCGGATGAAGGACTTTTCCGCGTGGAGCGGATGCGAAGCAAAGCTCGAGACCTCCGAATTGATTGACGGCCGCAAGCGGTTCAGGGGTACTCTTCACGGTGTCGAGGAAGACGAAGTGCTCGTTGAGGTCGACGACGGGATTATCGGGCTCAAGTTCGACTGGTTGAATGATGCGAGGCTCGTGCTGAACGATGACTTGCTGCGCGCCTCACTAAACGCGCGCGACAGGGCGGACCGAACTTCCGGAACTGAAGTTGACGAAGCAGAAATGAACCTGGATGCCCACAAGGAGGCCTGAGAATGGCGATCACATCCGCGAACCAGCTTGAACTCCTGCAGACCGCCGAAGCGGTGGCGCGCGAAAAGATGATTGATCCGGCGCTGGTGGTCGAGGCGATGGAGGAAAGCCTCGCCCGAGCGGCGAAGAGCCGGTACGGAACCGAAATGGACATCCGCGTGTCGATCGACCGCAAGACCGGCAAGGCAACGTTCACGCGTGTACGGACGGTGGTGGATCCTGAGACGGAGGAGATCGAAAACTACCAGGCGCAATTGACTCCTGAACAGGCACGCCAGTATCTCGACGACCCCAAGCCAGGCGACATGATCGTGGACGAAGTGCCGCCGGTGGACATGAACCGGATCGCGGCGCAGTCCGCGAAGCAGGTGATCCTGCAAAAGGTCCGTGAGGCCGAACGGGACAGGCAGTACGAGGAATTCAAGGATCGCGCCGGCACAATTATCAATGGTGTCGTCAAGCGCGAGGAATACGGCAACGTGATCGTGGACGTCGGTCGCGGCGAGGGCGTCCTGCGGCGGAACGAGAAGATCGGGCGGGAGTCCTACCGCCCCGGCGACCGCATTCGCTGCTACATCAAGGACGTGCGGAGCGAGACTCGGGGGCCGCAGATATTCCTGAGCAGGACGGCGCCGGAATTCATGGCGGAGCTCTTCAAGATGGAAGTGCCCGAGATCTACGACGGCATCATCGAGATCAAGGCCGTGGCGCGTGATCCGGGCAGTCGGGCGAAGATCGCGGTCATCTCCTACGAGTCTTCAATTGACCCGGTCGGAGCCTGCGTCGGCATGCGTGGCTCTCGCGTGCAGGCCGTCGTCAACGAATTGCAGGGCGAGAAGATTGACATCATTCCCTGGAACGAGGACGCGCCGACGTTTCTCGTCAATGCGCTGCAGCCCGCCGAGGTGTCCAAGGTTGTCCTTGACGAAGATGCCGAACGGATCGAGGTCGTGGTGCCGGAAGAGCAGCTCAGCCTCGCCATTGGCCGTCGCGGACAGAATGTCCGGCTGGCGTCGCATCTCACCGGGCTCGACATCGACATCATGACTGAAGATGAGGAGAGCCAGCGTCGCCAGGCGGAGTTCGAGGAGCGCACCAAGCTCTTCATGGACACGCTGGATCTTGACGAGTTCTTCGCGCAACTGCTCGTGTCGGAGGGATTCACCAGCCTTGAGGAAGTCGCTTATGTCGAGATTGACGAGCTGCTGATCATCGACGGCGTTGACGAAGATACGGCAAACGAGCTCCAGGCAAGGGCTCGCGACCATATCGACGAGCAGAACAGGCAGGCCGAGGAGCGTGCCCGCAAGCTGGGAGCCGAAGACAGCCTGTTCGCATTCGACGGGCTGACACCCCAAATGATCGAGGTTCTTGCGGCCGACGGCGTGAAGACAATCGAGGAGTTCGCAAGATGCGCCGACTGGGAACTCGCCGGAGGGTGGACTACGGTCAAGGGCGAAAGGATCAAGGATGACGGCCTCCTCGAGAGCTTCAACGTCTCGCTGGAAGAGGCGCAGAACATGGTGATGACCGCGCGAATCCAGCTAGGCTGGGTGGACCCCGAGCAGCTCGAGACCGAGAGTTACGAAGAGGCTGGGGCGGAAGAGGAGGTCGAGGCCTGATGGCCTCGAATTGCCTTGCCCCGAGGCGGCAAACCAAAGACCCGCAGCGAGCCCGAACGCCGCTGCATTGCGACCGGCGAGACCCGGCCGAGGCGTCGCTTGATCCGCTTTGCAGTCAGTCCGGACGGCCAAGTCGTTCCAGACGTCCTTGAGAAGCTTCCGGGGCGCGGAATATGGGTTGCAGCGAATAGAACCGCCCTGAACGCTGCCATGCGCCAGGGTCTCTTTGGCCGTGCCGCAAGAAGGCAAGTGTCTGTACCCGAATCGTTGCCTGCCGATGTCGAGACGCTGCTTGCGCGACGCTTGACCGGCCGAATCTCGATGGCGCGGAAGGCAGGACTGGCGGTGGCCGGGTTCGAGAGGGTGAAGGAATGGCTCGGTCGAGGCGAGGCCAGGATCCTGTTTCAGGCCACGGACGGCTCGGACCGGGGCAAGTCCAGGCTTCATCCGCCAGGCGGCCGAGGCAGCTATTTCGAGGTTCTGACGGCGTCAGAATTGGGTTTGTCCTTTGGTCGCGAACGTGTGATACATGCGGCGCTCGGACGCGGCGACCTCACTGAGTTGGTCAGGGAGGACGCTATCCGGCTATCTGGCGTTCGCGAACTGGATGGTGGCATGTCCACCGAAGAGGTGAAGTAGATCCCATGAGCGAAAGTGACGGCAAGAAGACTCTCGGCTTGCGCGGGCGCGGTCCCGGCCAGGTGAAGCAGAGCTTTTCACATGGCAGGACCAAGAACGTCGTGGTCGAGACGAAGCGCAAGCGCATTGTCGTGCCCAGACCTGGCGCTGCCAAGCAGCCACCACAGCCAGAGGTGGCCAAGGTCCAGGCAACGGACCCGTCCAATCGGCCAGCCGGAATATCGGATGCAGAGCTTGAGCGCCGCATGAAGGCGTTGGCCGCTGCCAAGGCGGCGGAAGCTGCCGATGCCGAAAAGCGCGCTGCCGCGGAAAAGGCTCGTGCAGAAGAGCGCGAAAGGCGCAAGGCCGAGGCTGTTGCCAAGGAGCGCGAGGAACAGGAGCGGGCGGAAAAGGCCCGCACAATGGCGGAGGAAGAGGAGCGCAAGAAGGCCGAGGCGGCTCGGGCGCGCGCTGCTGCAGAGCAGGCGCCAGCGGCGGAGCCCGCTCCGACGCGCGGCGGCGGAAAGCCCGCACCAAAGCGCGAGCAGCGGGAGGACAGGGAGCCGCGCCGCGACAATCGGGCCGGACGCTCTCGCGGCGTTGGCGGGCGGCGCGAGGGAAAGCTGACGCTGAACCAGGCGCTTTCCGGCGGCGAAGGTGGACGGCAACGCTCGCTTGCCGCAATGAGGCGAAAGCAGGAACGGGCACGCCAGAAGGCCACGGGCGGCACGCAGGAACGTGAAAAGGTCATGCGCACTGTGCAGCTTCCCGAAGCGATCATGGTCAGCGAGTTGGCGAACCGAATGTCGGAGCGTGTCGCCGATGTCGTCAAGGCACTGATGACGAATGGCATCATGGCGACCCAGAACCAGACGATCGACGCGGATACGGCCGAGCTCATCATCGAGACCTTTGGACATAGCGTTCAGCGGGTATCCGATGCGGATGTCGAGGACGTCATCGACACGGTTGAGGACAAGGACGACGATCTGCGTCCGCGTCCGCCCGTCATTACGGTCATGGGCCACGTCGATCACGGAAAGACCTCGCTTCTCGACGCAATTCGCGAGACCAAGGTCACCGCTGGCGAGGCTGGCGGCATCACGCAGCACATAGGCGCCTACCAGGTCACGACGCGGGACAAGGCGATCCTTACATTCCTGGACACACCGGGCCACGCGGCGTTCACGTCCATGCGGGCACGGGGCGCACAGGTCACGGATATCGTGGTGCTTGTCGTGGCGGCCGACGATTCCGTCATGCCGCAGACGGTCGAGGCGATCAATCATGCCAAGGCAGCCGAGGTTCCGATCATCGTCGCGATCAACAAGACGGATCTGCCGGCGGCAAACCCCGAAAACGTTCGCACCGAGCTTCTTCAGCAGGAAGTGGTCGTCGAGAAGATGTCTGGCGAGGTGCAGGACGTGGAGGTTTCGGCTGTCAACGGGAGCGGGCTTGACGACTTGCTCGAGGCTATAGCGCTCCAGGCGGAAATCCTCGAACTCAAGGCCAATCCGGATCGCGCGGCGCAGGGAGCGGTTATCGAGGCCCAGCTTGATGTCGGACGCGGTCCGGTTGCGACTGTCCTTGTCCAGAACGGAACGCTACGGCAGGGCGACATCTTTGTCGTCGGCGAGCAATGGGGCAAGGTTCGCGCAATGGAAAACGACAGGGGCGAGCGGGTCAAGGAAGCCGGGCCTTCCGTGCCCGTCGAGGTTCTGGGCCTGAATGGAACGCCCGAAGCGGGCGACGTCCTGAACGTTGTAGACACGGAAGCACAGGCGCGCGAGATTTCGGATTACAGGGCAAGCCAGGCCAAGGAAAAGCGTGCCGCCGCCGGGGCCGCGACAACCATTGAGCAAATGCTGCAGAAGGCGAAGGATGGCGAAAGCGTCATCGAAATGCCGCTTGTCGTTAAGGCGGATGTCCAAGGCAGTGCAGAGGCCATCGTCCAGGCCATGGAGAAGATCGGCAACGAGGAAGTGCGCATACGTGTCCTGCATTCAGGCGTCGGCGCCATCACCGAGTCGGATGTCGGCCTTGCCGAAGCAAGCGGCGCTCCGGTCTTCGGCTTCAACGTGCGCGCCAATGCGCCTGCGCGAAACGCCGCGAACCAGAAAGGCGTGGACGTTCGCTACTACAGCGTGATCTACGATCTCGTCGATGACGCGAAGGCGGCTGCCAGCGGGCTTCTGTCTTCGGAGCTGCGCGAGAGGTTCATCGGCTACGCACAAGTCAAGGAAGCCTTCATGGTGTCGGGCGTGGGTCGTATCGCGGGCTGCCTCGTGACCGAAGGAACCGCGCGGCGTTCGGCCGGCGTACGTCTCCTGCGCGACGACGTGGTGATTCACGAGGGAATCCTGAAAACGCTGAAGCGCTTCAAGGACGAGGTGACAGAGGTTCCGTCCGGCCAGGAGTGCGGCATGGCCTTCGAAAGCTACGATGACATAAAGGAAGGCGACGTCATCGAGATTTTTGAACGCGAGGAGGTCGAGCGTACGCTTACCTGACTTTTCCGCGTAGAGCGCCAGGACCAGATTACAACCAGTCCCTGAGGACCGGAATCAACGGAAGGTCGGCTGGCGGCATCGGGTAGTCGCGCAGCGCGGCAGGCCTGACCCACTTGAGATTCTGCCCTTCCCGTGAGACCGGCGTGCCTTGCCACTTACGGCAGGCAAAGAGCGGCATCAGAAGATGAAAGTCGTCGTAGGCATGGCTGGCGAAGGTCAGCGGTGCGAGGCAGCTCTCCCACGTCTCGATGCCGAGTTCCTCGCGCAGTTCTCGAATGAGTGCGAACTCCGGGGCTTCTCCGTCCTCGATCTTTCCGCCAGGAAACTCCCAAAGGCCTGCCATCGACTTGCCATCTGGCCTTTGAGTAAGGAGAATCCGGCCGTCGGGGTCGACAAGGGCAACGGCGGACACGAGGACGACATTCACGAACGATAGTCCGCGTTGATGGCAATGTACCGGCTCGTGAGATCGCAGGTATAGACGGTTGCCGTGCCGACCCCGAGGCCGAGATCCACCGAAACCGAGATGTCGTCACCGCCCATGTGTCTGGCGGCCTCGGTTTCCACGTAGCCGGGAGCAACGCTGCCGTCCTTGGCGACCAGGACGTCCCCAAACCGGATCGAAAGGCAGTCCCGGTCGGCTTCGGCACCGGACTTGCCGACCGCCATGACGACTCGACCCCAGTTTGGGTCCTCGCCGGCGATCGCCGTCTTGACCAATGGCGAGTTTGCGATCGCGAAAGCGACCTGGCGGGCATCGCATTCGCTCGCGGCGCCTGTGACGCTGACGGTGACGAACTTGCTGGCGCCCTCTCCGTCGCGCACGACCTGTCTTGCGAGATCATCCATGACTTCCGCGAGGGCCGTCGCGAATGCATCACTGCCCTCTACGTCAACACCTGACGTGCCCGTCGCGGCGACGAGAAGCGTGTCGGAAGTGGACGTGTCGCTGTCGACCGTGATGCGGTTGAAGGACTCGTCGCAGGCGGCGGCCACGAGCGGCTGAAGGCTGTCCCGCGAGATCCGGGCATCGGTAAAGACGTAGGCAAGCATCGTCGCCATGTCCGGCGCGATCATTCCGGAGCCCTTCGCGATTCCGGCGATGCGGATCCTGTATCCGTCGACTTCGACGGTCCGGCCGGCGCCCTTCGGGAAAGTGTCGGTGGTCATGATCGCGCGCGCGGCGTCTGCGATGCCATGCTCGTCGAGTTCATCGACAAGGGCCGCCAGCGTCACGGTGATGCGGTCATGGGGGAGCGGCTCGCCAATGACTCCGGTGGAGGACGTGAAGACTCGGGCTTCCGGGATGCCCGTCGCGTCTGCTGCCGCTTTCGTGACGGCCTTTACGGAGGCGACGCCCGTCGCGCCGGTAAATGCATTCGCGTTTCCGGAATTGACGACAATGGCGGCACCGGCCTCCGACGGCATTCCAATCTTCTGTTCACAGTCCAGGACAGGTGCCGCACGGGTTTTTGATCTGGTGAACGTGCCGGCAATGGTCGTGCCGGGCGCGAGTTCGGCCAGCATAACGTCGGTGCGCCCCTTGTACTTGATTCCCGCTGCCGTCGTGGCGAACCGGACGCCGGCAATGACCGGCAGGTCCGGAAAGCCGCCTGCAGGTGCCAGCGGCGAGACTGACAGGTTATCGGCCAATGTCAGCCGTCCACGAGCGAAAGATCGTCCAGAACGACCGGATCGATGTCGTCCGCCGTCTTGCGCGTTATTTCGGCGCTGGCCCTCAATTCTTCCAGGCGGCCTTCGATCGCGGCGCGCTGGATGCCGTCAAGAAGCTCTCCCTGAACCTCTGCGATGGTCGGCACGTCTAGAATCCGCGTCTCGTTGAGCTTGATGACGTGCCAGCCAAACTGCGTCTGGACCGGATCCGAGATCGCTCCGACTTCCAATGTGGCGACCGCCGCATCGAATGCAGGCACCATTGCGCCTCTGCCGAACCAGCCCAGCTCGCCGCCGGCTGGCCCGGATGGTCCGGTAGACCTTTCCTTGGCGAGAGTGGCGAAGTCGGCTCCGCCTTCCAGATCGACAGCGAGCGCCTGCGCTTCCTCTTCGGTCGTCACGAGAATGTGCGAGGCGTTGTACTCGGTCTGGGGCTCGGCCGAACCGTAGGCATGATCGTACGCTTCCTGCAAGGCCTCGACTGTCATGGCGGCAGACGCCACGCGCTGCACTTCCTCGTTTGCTCGAAGCGCGCGCTCCTCGTTTTCCAGCGTCAGGCGTGCGCTGAGCGGGAGAGTCTCGACCACTCCGCCAAGCAATGCATGTTGAACGAGCTGGTCGAGGATTCCTTCAAACAGGACATCGCCCGGGAGTTGCCGGTACTGCTCCGGGAGGCGCTGTTTCAGCAGGATCATGTGTCCCAGAGTGATGTCTGTGCCGTTCACAGTTGCAACTACCGTGTCTGCACGGACATGCTCGTCCCCGAGGGCGTTCGTCGAAAATGCCAGCGCGATCACGGTCGCGAGGGTGGCAAGCCTTGTTCCTGAAGTCATGTTCTGTCCTCAAATGGGGCCGGAGGTCCGGGCGAAGTTGACAGCAGGATACCCGCCCCTTAAATCGCTGAACGTTGGCGAGGCGACTATCTCCTTGTCCTTCTATGGCGGGCCAGAGGCACGGGCAAGCTCATCCCCTCACACGATCTCGTCAGTCCTGATGCCAAGAGGCGCTGCGAATGCTTGAATTTGGAACAATTGCGAAGAAGGTCTTCGGGACCGTGAACGACCGCCGTGTCAGGGCGACGCGTCCTCTGGTCGAACGGATCAACGCGATGGAACCGGAGTTCGAGGCGCTGTCCGACGCGGAAATTGTCGCAAAGACGGAGGAGTTCCGGAAGCGCGTCGCGGAAGGCGAGAGCTTGGACGACATATTGCCGGAAGCCTTTGCAAATTGTCGCGAGGCAGGCAGGCGCGCGCTCGGCCTTCGTGCCTTTGACGTTCAGTTGATCGGCGGCGTCTTCCTGCACCGGGGCAGCATCGCGGAGATGAAGACCGGAGAGGGCAAGACGCTGGTCGCGACCCTTCCTGCCTACCTCAATGCCCTGACCGGCCGGAACGTACGCATCGTTACCGTGAACGACTATCTCGCCAAACGTGATGCCGAGTGGATGGGAAAGGTCTATTCCGCATTGGGGATGACGACCGGCGTTGTGCATCCGGGCCAGGACGAAAGCGAAAAGAAGGCGGCCTATCGTTCCGACATCACCTATGCCACGAACAACGAGCTGGGCTTCGACTACTTGCGGGACAACATGAAGTCGAACTTGGCCGACATGACGCAGAGGGATCACTATTTCGCAATCGTTGACGAGGTGGATTCGATCCTCATCGACGAGGCGCGGACGCCGCTCATCATTTCGGGACCGAGCGAGGACCGTTCAGAACTCTATGTCACGATCGACAAGCTGATTCCCGAAGTGCAAGACGATCATTACTCGCTCGACGAAAAGACCCGCAACGTCACCTACACTGACGACGGCAACGAGTTTCTCGAGGCACGCCTTCGGGAGGCGGGACTCCTGCCCGAGGAGCAGTCGCTCTACAATCCCGAGTCCACGACGCTGGTGCATCACGTCAACCAGGGGTTGCGGGCACACAAGCTCTTCACGAAGGACAAGGACTACATCGTCCGAGACAAGGAAGTCGTGCTGATCGACGAATTCACCGGCAGAATGATGGCGGGGCGTCGGCTGTCGGACGGATTGCATCAGGCAATCGAGGCCAAGGAAGGCGTGCCGATCCAACCCGAAAACGTCACTCTGGCAAGCGTGACATTCCAGAACTACTTTCGCCTCTACGAAAAGCTGGCAGGCATGACCGGCACGGCTGCGACAGAGGCCGAGGAGTTTCAGGAGATCTACAAGCTTGGGGTCATGGAGATTCCGACAAACGTCACTGTTGCGCGCGCGGACGAGGACGATCAGATCTATCGCACTGCGGAAGAGAAGTTCGACGGCATTGTTCACGAAATCAAGGAGGCTCATGGCAAGGGCCAGCCGGTCCTGGTCGGCACGACCTCTATCGAACGCTCGGAGTTTCTGTCCACACTGCTGAAGAAGGAAAAGATCGCGCACAATGTCCTGAACGCCCGGCACCACGAACAGGAAGCGCAGATCGTGGCTGATGCGGGCAAGCCCAGTGCCGTGACGATCGCGACCAACATGGCCGGACGTGGCACGGACATCCAGCTCGGCGGCAACGTAGAGATGCGCGTGATGCAGGCGCTTGCCGAGGAGCCGGACGCAGACCCGGAGGCCATCCGCGCCAGGATCGAGGCCGAGCACGCCGATGACAAGGAAAAGGTCCTGGCGGCCGGCGGCCTGTTCGTTCTTGGCACCGAACGGCATGAAAGCAGGCGCATAGACAACCAGCTTCGCGGACGCTCCGGGCGCCAGGGGGATCCGGGCCGCTCGACCTTCTTTCTTTCGCTTGAGGATGACCTCATGCGCATCTTTGGATCGGAGCGGCTGGACAAGGTTCTCTCGACGCTTGGCATGCAGGAAGGCGAGGCCATTCAGCACCCTTGGGTGAACAAGTCGCTCGAGCGCGCCCAAGCCAAGGTCGAGGGCCGGAACTTCGACATCCGCAAGCAGCTCCTGAAACTCGACGACGTCATGAACGACCAGAGAAAGGTCATTTTCAGTCAGCGACGCGAGATCATGGAGGCGGAAGAGGTCGAGGAAATCGTGCAGGACATGCGACACGAAGTCATCGACGACCTGGTGGAGCAGCACATTCCGCCCAAGTCCTACGCGGATCAATGGGAAACGGAGGCGCTGGCCGAGGAGGTCAGGAAGAAAACCGGAATCTCTGCCCCAATTGTTGAATGGGCCGATGAGGAAGGGGTCGACGACGAGATGATCCGCGAACGGCTCTACGAAGAGTCCGACCGGTTCATGAATTCAAAGTCCGAACAGTTTGGCTTGGAGAACATGCGCTCCGTCGAGAAGCAGATTCTGCTGCAGACGATGGATGCGAAGTGGCGGGAACATATCCTGAAGCTTGAACATTTGAGATCAGTCGTCGGCTTCCGGGCATATGCCCAACGCGATCCAGTGAACGAGTACAAGTCGGAGTCGTTTCAACTCTTCGAGGGTTTGCTGAACGCGCTGCGGGGCGAAGTGACCGAGAAGCTCGCCCACATCCGGCCGCTTAGCGCGGAAGAGCAGCAGGCGATGATTCGGCAGATGCTGGCACAGCAGCAGGCTGCCGCCGCCGCGGCCTCCGGGAAGCCGCCTGCTTCCAAGGCCAAGGCGGCAACAGGCTTTGACGAAAACGATCGGTCGACCTGGGGCAAGCCGGGCCGGAATGCCCCTTGCCCGTGTGGGTCTGGGAAGAAGTTCAAGCACTGTCACGGCCGACTTTAGGCCCCGCAGCACTCAGTGCCGCGATAGCGCTTGGCAAGGACTTCGGGTTCAGGAACGCTGTATTTCGTTCAGCGGGCCTTTCCCATGCGGAAGTTTGCCAGGCTCGCGGATTCCTTGCGCGGACGATCATGGACAGCAGGCCGCTGTCGCGATTCGGTCCACGGCCATCCCGGGGCAGGGCCGGCAACCGGGAAGCCGGACAGACCCCTCAGGTCTTCCTCTTCCCACAAGCGTTTCCGCAACGATGTCATCAGGCCTGCCACTCTGACCGGTCCCGCTTCGGGCAGGTGGGGAAGAAGTGAACTCGCCTTCCCCGATAGCCCGGACTTGATCATGGGCAATGGTGCGGAGGCTGTCGGCGGCAACACCCGCGACCGACTTCAGTTTCCAAGGGAGGGTGTCGTTGATGAGGACAAGGGCTGCTTCGGCGAACTGGCGGAAGCACTGAATTGCGCCTCCAGTACCCAGGCCACGGAATCCAAGCAATGCCCGTGCCCCGATGCGGACGGCAGATCAGGCCTTCATGCCATCCCAGAAGGATTTCACTTTCTCGAAGAATCCCGAGCTGTTGGGATTGTTTTCCGCCGAGAGCTCTTCAAACTCGCGAAGCAGTTCCTTCTGCCTTGCGGTCAGGTTGACCGGAGTCTCGACTGCAAGCTCGACCATCATGTCGCCACGGCCTCCACCCCTTAGCGACGGCATCCCCTTGCCCCTAAGCCGCATCTGCCGACCGGACTGGCTTCCGGTTGGGATTTTCACGCGGCTTCGGCCGCCATCAATTGTCGGCACCTCGATGTCGCCTCCGAGCGCGGCCGTCGCAACAGAAACAGGCACTTGGCAATACAGGTTTATTCCGTCCCGTTGAAACAGTGCGTGTTCGGCGACTTCGATGAAGATGTAGAGATCGCCGGACGGTCCTCCCCGCAGCCCCGCCTCACCCTCGCCGGCGAGCCGGATACGCGTTCCGGTCTCCACGCCAACGGGAATGTTGACGGAAAGCGAGCGTTCCTTCGCGACCCGGCCGGATCCGCCGCAGGATCCGCAGGGATTCCTGATGAGGTGGCCAGCGCCCGAGCAGGTGGGGCAGGTGCGCTCCACCGTGAAGAACCCTTGGCTTGCACGCACCTTTCCCAGGCCTGAGCATGTCGGGCAAGGCTCTGGTTCCGCGCCGCCTTCGGCTCCCGTGCCGTTGCAGGTTTCACAGGACAGGGCGGTGGGCACCCGGATGGACTTCTGAATTCCCGAATACGCGTCTTCGAGCGCCACCCGCAGGTTGTAGCGCAGATCAGAGCCGCGCGTGGCACGCTGCTGCCTTTTCCCGCGGCGAGATCCGGTTATGTCGCCAAAGAGGTCGTCGAAGACGTCAGAGAAAGCGCTGGCGAAGTCGCCGCCCGCATATTCGCGACCCGGGTGCGCCCCGCCGCCCATGCCACCTTCGAATGCGGCATGGCCGAAGCGGTCATAGGCCGCCTTCTTTTCCGGGTCCCTGAGGATCTCGTATGCTTCGTTGACTTCCTTGAACTGGGCTTCGGCGTTGGGGTTGTCCGAGTTCCGGTCCGGGTGAAGGTCCTTTGCCTTGCGCCTGTATGCCTTCTTCAGCTCTTCGGATGACGCTCCTCGGGATACCTCAAGAACTTCGTAGAAATCGCGCTTGGACATGCCTCAACCCCCTTGAAGCGCTACGACCGGCCCGAGAAGGCGTCGGGCCGGCCGAAAATCGCGCCAAGCGGCGTCACGCGCGCTTGTCGTCTTCGAGGTCTTCGAAGTCGGCATCGACAATGTCGTCATCCACGCCGCGCGGTTCGTCATCGTCATCCGGGTCGGCATCGCCAGCGGACTCCGCCTGTGCCTTGTAGATCGCCTCGCCCAGCTTCATCGACGCCTCCTCCAGGTTGCGGATGCCGGATTGCAGCTTGTCTGCCGTGACATCCTCCTTTTCGAGATCGTCCTTGAGCGCGGAGATGGCCAGTTCGATCGCCTCAACCGTGGTCGGGTCGACCTTGTCTGCATGCTCCTTGATCTGCTTCTCGTAGTAGTCGATCTTGCTTTCGGCACTGTTCTTCGCTTCGACCAGCTCCCGGCGCTCCCTGTCGGCCTCGGCGTTCTCCTCTGCATCCTTGACCATCCGTTCGATTTCTTCGTCCGAAAGGCCGCTCGAAGCCTGGATCGTGATCTTCTGCTCCTTGCCGGTGCCCTTGTCCTTGGCGGACACGCTGACGATGCCGTTGGCATCAATGTCGAAGGTCACCTCGATCTGGGGCATTCCGCGTGGTGCCGGAGGGATCTCTTCCAGGTTGAACTGACCGAGAATCTTGTTGTCCGCCGCCATTTCGCGTTCGCCCTGGAAGACGCGGATGGTAACTGCATTCTGGTTGTCCTCGGCGGTCGAGAAGATCTGCGACTTTTTTGTGGGAATCGTCGTGTTGCGGTCGATGAGCCGGGTGAAGACGCCACCCAGCGTTTCGATGCCCAGGGAAAGCGGCGTCACGTCGAGGAGGACGACATCCTTGACGTCACCCTGAAGAACGCCGGCCTGAATGGCAGCGCCCATGGCGACGACCTCGTCGGGATTCACGCCCTTGTGCGGCTCCTTCCCGAAGAATTTCGTGACTTCCTCGATGACCTTCGGCATCCGCGTCATGCCGCCGACAAGAACGACTTCGTCGATGCTGTCCGTCGAGATGCCAGCATCCTTCAGGGCGGCCCGGCACGGCTTGATCGACTTCTTGATCAGGTCGCTTACAAGGCTTTCCAGCTTTGCGCGGGTCAGCTTTATGACCATGTGGAGCGGCGTCCCCGAGCCAGGATCCATCGAGATGAACGGCTGGTTGATCTCGGTCTGGGAGGAACTCGAAAGCTCGATCTTTGCCTTCTCGGCTGCCTCCTTCAGGCGCTGAAGCGCCATCTTGTCGGCGGTCAGGTCGACACCGTGTTCTTTCTTGAACTCCTCGGCCAGGTAGTTGACGACCCGCATGTCGAAGTCTTCGCCGCCGAGGAACGTGTCCCCATTCGTGGACTTCACCTCGAAGAGACCGTCATCGATCTCAAGGATCGTGATGTCGAAAGTGCCGCCTCCGAGGTCATAGACGGCAATGGTTTTCGTCTCTTTCTTGTCGAGACCGTAGGCCAGGGCCGCAGCGGTCGGCTCGTTGATGATCCGCAGCACTTCGAGCCCGGCGATCTTTCCGGCGTCCTTCGTTGCCTGACGTTGCGCGTCGTTGAAGTAGGCTGGCACGGTGATGACGGCTTGCGCGACGTCCTCGCCAAGGTAGCCCTCCGCGGTTTCCTTCATCTTCTGGAGGATGAATGCCGAAATCTGGGACGGCGAGTACTTTTCGCCTCCCGCCTCGACCCACGCATCCCCGTTGCCGCCATCCACGATGTCATACGGCACGACCTTCTTGTCCTTGGTCACCTCGGCATCGTCGACACGACGCCCGATCAGGCGCTTGACCGCGAAGACGGTGTTCTCTGGATTCGTGACTGCCTGGCGCTTGGCTGGTTGCCCTACAAGCCGCTCCTTGTCGGTGAACGCGACGATTGAAGGGGTGGTTCGCGCACCTTCGGCGTTTTCGATCACCCGGGGCTGGGACCCATCCATGATGGCGACGCAGCTGTTCGTGGTACCCAGGTCAATACCGATAACTTTGCCCATTCCTGTGTCCTCTTCCTTTCGGCGATGTCCGGAAAACCGGCCCGGTTCGGCACCGATCCTCCATCCCATGATTCGTGACGCATCAAGGGGCGATCACGTGTTCGTGGGGGTATATAGGTAGGGGTCATTGCGCCTGCAAGCATGTCAGGACGGCGAATTTGCAATGCGCATGTAACGAAAGCGAACACGATCCGCGGGCCCCGAGCGCCGGTTCGCACCCGGGCTGCTGATGCCGGAATGTTCATCAAGAGCAACTTCGGGCAAATGACGTGCCGCCAATCGGGGCGCGTTCGCGACTTTGGTGCACGCGGGATGACCATTGTGGTCTCGTGCCCGATGGAACGTAGCGTCGATCTCGCTATATTGCGCGCATGTCGGGGACCCCGTTGGATGTAAATGGCGTCAGGATATTGAAGGGGTTTCTTTCCCAAGGCCTGCAACGCGAAGTGGTGAGCGATCTGCGCGACGTCGCCGCAATTGCGCCCTTTCGCAGGTATGAAACGCCCGGAGGCAAGAAGATGTCGGTGAGAATGAGTGCCGCCGGAAAGGTCGGCTGGGTCACGGACCGCGCCGGATACAGGTACGATGCGCTCCAACCGGACGGCGAAGCCTGGCCAGAGATGCCTGCCACGGTGCTCGATGTCTGGTCGGCGGCATCTGGCGTCGAGCGGATGCCGGATTCATGCCTCATCAACTTCTACGGCAAGGGAGCGAAGATGGGACTGCACCAGGATCGGGACGAGGCCGACCTGGATTGGCCGGTCGTCTCGATTTCGCTCGGAGATGACGCGCTGTTCAGGATCGGGCAAGTGACCCGTGGCGGTCCGACGCGATCCATCTGGTTGCATTCCGGCGATGTGGCCGTTCTGTCGGGTGCAGCGCGGCTGGCATATCATGGCATCGACCGGATCCGGTTCGGCTCGTCATCCCTTCTGCCCGATGGCGGCCGGATAAACGTCACCATGAGGGTGGCGGAATAGGCCGGAATGGCCAAAGGGCCGATGCTGACGACGGGTTCTGGTTGCCCGTGCGCACCGAGATGACAATAAGTGCAGTGTTTCCGTTACGGAACATTTCGATTGGGGAGTGCGGTGGAATCCTTGTTGCATGCTGATCGAGACACGCTGGTGTCGACCATGCGGCGCCTGGCGATCCAGGGTGGCGAGGCCATCATGAAGATCTATCGGCGTGATGACCTCGCGATCAGGAAAAAGCAGGATTCGTCCCCGGTGACAGAGGCGGACGAGGCTGCCGACAGGTTGATCGCCGCAGGACTGAGGACCGGCTTCCCGGATCTGCCTTTGGTAACCGAGGAGCAGTCCGCGACCCACGATCTGTCAGTCGGGACATTCCTGATCGTTGACCCGCTGGACGGCACAAAGGAATTTGTGCAGCGCAGGGGAGACTTCACTGTGAACATTGCATTGGTCGAAGACGGGCGCCCGACTTTGGGCATTGTCTTTGCGCCCGCGAAGAGACGGTTGTTCATGACCTTGCCGGGAGGCGGGGCGATCGAGGAAACGGGGGATCTGGACGCGGACAGGCCTGGCGACATGCGTTCCATCAGGGTCGTTGAACCGGATAACGCTGCGCTGCGGGTGGTGGCATCGAAGTCGCACAGGGACCAGGCAACGGACGACTACATTGCGAAGTACGAGGTGGCGGACGTTGTGAGCGCCGGCTCGTCGCTGAAGTTCTGCTTGGTGGCGACGGGAGAGGCGGATTTCTATCCGCGCCTTGGCCCGACGATGGAGTGGGACACGGCCGCCGGTCATGCCGTTCTGGCCGCTGCCGGGGGACACGTGGTCAGGAAGGAGACGCACGAGCCTCTCGCCTATGGCAAGCCGTCCTTTCGAAACCCGTTCTTCCTGGCTCATTCGCCCGGCGTGATCCTCGCGGCCGAATGAACGGACTGCCCGAGCGGCACGAGGACGACCTGAGCGCCACGAACTTGCAAGATTCCGGAAATTGCGCCCCGTGAGCAGCGGATTGGAGATTCTTGTGCAGGCCCGTCGGGTGAGTCATGTAGGCCATTGCGTTCCGGTCGGCCGACAAGGTTGGCAAATTGGCTTCCAAGTTGCATTGAGGTGCCCTTTGCCACGTGCAAGTGCCATGCCATAGGGTAACAGTTTGCGAAGCTGCGACCGCCTTTCATGACCAGGAAGTTCGAGCTGGCTCTTGTCAACGCGGGATCGGCGGCTCTGCGAGTTCCTGCGACTGAATCACGGAGCGAGATTGGGTGGCGCGTGTGAAACGAGCTCTCACGGAGCGACCGCGACCGGAACGCGCAGCGGCTCAGGCGGCCTTGTCACGCGGCTGTTCGGCCAGAAGGGTGTGCAGCGTGGCCGGATCCGTATTGGCGCGAAGCTTGGTGCAAAGGTCGGCGTTGCGCATGGATCGCGACACCACTGCCAGCGCCTTCAGGTGCTCGACGCCCGCATCCTCGGGTGCCAGGAGCGCGAAGACGAGGTCGACCGGCTGCTTGTCGACGGCCTCGAACTCGAGGGGGCGTTCGATCTGAACGAAGAGGCCGCGAACGGTTGTCAGTTCGGCCAGACGCGCATGCGGCAGGGCCACCCCTTGCCCGACACCGGTCGGACCCAAGGCCTCCCGTTCCTGAAGCGCTGAAGCCACGTCAGCCGGATTGAGGCCATAGGCAATGGACGCAAGATCCCCGATTTCGTGAAACAGCCGCTTCTTGCTGCTGAGCGAGGCAATGTGCCTGACCGCTTCCGGGTGGAGAATCTTTGCTACGTTCATCTCAAGGCGGTCCTCTTGACAGCGGTTGGCAGCGCCGCCCTAGTTCGGGTCGATCCAGCCAATGTTTCCGTCATCCCGGCGATACACGACATTGACTCCGGTCTCCTGCCGTTCGTTCCGAAAGACCAGCACCGGAGCACCAGCGAGCTCCATCTGCATCACCGCCTCTCCGACGGATAGCGACGGAATCTTCGTTTCCATCTCTGCGATGATGATCGGCTGAAGCGTGTCAGGTTCCGATTCGTCGTGTCCGTCGGACGACGCGAGGATATAGGCCGAGGCGTCTTGAAGTTCAACCGGTCGTTCGCGGCGATGATCCTTCAACCGCCGCTTGTATCGCCGGAGCTGCTTTTCGGCCTTGTCGCAACTCCGTTCGAAAGCTGCGTATATCTCGTGGTCGTGGCCACGAGCCTGAACGGTGAGCCCTGTCGAAAGATGGATCAGGATTTCACAGACAAATTCGTGGCCGCTCTTCGAGAACACGACGTTCGCATCGGTCGGTCGTCCTGCATACTTGCCGGCGACCTCGTCGAGGGATGTCTTGACATGTGTTTGAAGCGCTTCGCCAACGTCGATCTTCTTGCCGGTGACCTGATACTGCATGGACCTCTCCCGAAATGATGCGGACAGCCACCTGTCAGGCGGCTGGAGCTTTGGACAATCAACTACATATGAAGCGACCCGACGGCATTGAAGGTGCGGAGCGCTTGCGGACACAGGGATTCGCGACGAACTGCATTCGCCATCGGTGCCAATTGCTGTAGAAGACGCTGCCGCTGTCAACCTCGCTGCCAGTCATGCCATCCTGAACTCCTGGCCCAGGAAGATGCGGCGGACCTTTTCGTCGACGATGACTTCGTCCGCGCTTCCACTCATCAGCACCATGCCGTCATGGAGGATGTAGGCCCGGTCGACGATCTGGAGCGTTTCGCGCACGTTGTGATCGGTAATCAGGACGCCGATTCCCCGGTCCTTGAGTTCGATCACAAGCTCGCGGATGTCGCCGACTGCGATCGGGTCGATGCCGGGAAAGGGTTCGTCCAGCAACAGGTATTTCGGCTCGGCCGCGAGGCTGCGCGCGATCTCGCAGCGTCTGCGTTCCCCCCCCGACAAGGCGACCGAGGGAGTGCGGCGCAAATGCGCGATCGAGAATTCGTCCAGGAGTTCCTCGAGTCTTTCGCGCCGCTTGGACCTGTCCTTTTCAACGATCTCGAGAATAGCAAGGATGTTGTCCTCGACATTGAGGCCCTGGAAGATCGATCGCTCTTGCGGAAGGTAGCCGATGCCAAGCTTCGCGCGACGGTACATCGGGTAGTTGGTGACGTCGCGGCCGTCGACCCGCACCTGTCCGCCGTCCGGCATGACCAGCCCGGCAATCGTGTAGAAGCACGTTGTCTTGCCGGATCCGTTGGGTCCGAGAAGCGCCACGACTTCGCCACGCTTCAAGTCGAGATTGACGTCTCGAATGATCGGCCGCCTGCGGAAGGATTTCCGCAGGTTCCGGACGTGAAGTCCCTGTTCGGTTTCCGAGGCGACCGTGAGAACCGTCATTGGTTTGCGCCTTGGGGGTTGAAAATTGTGCGGACGTTGCCCTCCATTCGGCCCGATCCGGTTTCGAGGCTGATTGTCAGCTCGTCCCCGGAAATCGAGTTGGGTCCCTGCGTCAGAAGAACATCCCCGCTGAACTTCAATTCGGCGCCCTCAACGGAATATGCGGCTTCGCTGGCCTCGACCGCTTCGTTGCTCGTGACGAACGTCACGCCTCCAGAGGCAAGCAGTCGAGCAATGCCGCCCGCCCCGTCGGCAGCGTCGCTGTACTCGACCAGTACACGGCTTGCCGAAAGCCGGAGGGTGTCCTGCACGACCAGGACATTGCCTTCGAAGGTTGCGGATCCGCTTTCCTGATCCAGGAACAGCGCGTCAGCCGTGACCTCGACAGGCTGAGTCCTGTCGAACCCGGCGGAACCAAGCTTGATGCCTGCGATCTGCGACGAGGCGGCATGTGCCAAAATGGTCAGCACGAAAATAAGCGCAATGCGTAGGGTCACGGATCGCCGTCCTTGGAATCAGGGATGATATACCATCCTAACCCCGTCTTGGAAAACAAGTTGATGTCCGTTGGCGGATTCGAGCCGGACAAGCATCATGGACCCGGCGGAGATTTCTCCGGCTGGTCCCGTAGCCACGATCTTGCCTTCGGATGCGGCGGTCGCGTCGCGCAGTGACGTCACCAGTCGGTCAGTGGTGACGACATATCCGTTAGTGCTCTCGAGTCGCACGCCCCCGTCCAGCGTGACTTCCTGTGTATTGGCGTCGACGGTGCCGGACGGGCTCACGATGTCGATGCGGCTGCCGTCCGGCATGTTCAGCACTGCGGTCAGCGCCTCTCCCATGAGCACGGTCTGGGACGGGTCCGTCCGAATCTTGTGTGCGGCAAGCGAAATGGCCACCCCGTCGGACGTCACGCCTCCCAGCGACGCGTTCGAGATGCCCTGTTCTTCGAGGATTCGTGCGACGTCAACTTCGGCATACGGAATGGCGGCGTCGGGATCGAGGGATTCCGCCACGAAAAAGAGCGTCGACAATATTGCCAGCGCCACAAGCGGCAGGGCGACCTTCAGCCGGAACACCAGGCGCGAATATCTGTCCGTAGCAGCCATATCCGTTATATAGGACATTTCGGCTAGTGCGCGAAGATGTCGACGTCGGGCCAGCCGGCGAGGTCAAGGCGGGCACGGGTCGGCAGGAAGTCAAATGCCGCCTGCGCCAGATCCGTACGACCCTCGCGCATGAGACGGTCGTCCAGCTCTTCCTTCAGGCGATGCAGGTAAATCACGTCAGAGGCGGCGTACTCCAGCTGCGCTTTCGTCAGCGTGCCGGCACCCCAGTCGCTCAACTGCTCGATCTTGGAGATGTCGACGCCCAGAAGCTCGCTGACAAGGTGTTTCAGGCCGTGTCGCACCGCATAGGTGCGGACGAGCTTGGAAGCGATCTTGGTGCAGTAGACCGGCGCTGCAAGTGCGCCAAAGCGGTGCAAGAGCGCCGCGATGTCGAAGCGTCCGTAGTGAAAAAGCTTGAGCACGTTCGGGTCGGTCAGCAGGCGCTCCAGGTTCGGGGCAGAATCCTGTCCCATGTCGATCTGGACGAGATGCGTGTTCCCATCTCCGGAAGACATCTGAACGAGACAGAGCCGGTCGCGATGCGGATTCAAGCCCATGGTTTCGCAGTCGATGGCCACCGACTGGCCAAGGTCAAGACCGTCGGGCAGGTCGCGCTGGTAGAGATGATTGGCCACAGGCGCCTCCAATTGCAGGATTGTGCCTTGATGCACCCGAAGTGCCGATGCTTCAACCCAGCCCAATCATTGGGACTGTGTCCACGAGGTATCTCTGTGACAGCGGCAGGCTTGCCGCTCCGAGAGTCCTAGCGTCCGCCCCGACCGTGCCGGCCATGACGGTTGGATGCGGCAGTCCGGAGAGGTCCATGCGGTCCAGTTCGGCCTGAACGCTGGCTACCAGAAGTTCCCGGACCCGATCCGGCAACCAGCCGTCGATCAGCACGTGCTCGAAATCCATGACGGAGACGGCCGCGATTATGGCATGCGCGATTGCAGACGCCGCTGTTCTTGTCCAGGCATCGATCAACTCAGGCGACACGCGCCAATCCGTCGCGTTCGTCCAAAGCGCGTTTGCCTCGCCGCCGGCATCGACCACCTTCCGTTCCAGACCGGCAAGGGAGGCGACGTCAATGAGCTGACGCGTTCCTCCGCTCGGGTCTGGAACCGGCATTGGACCGAGGGCACCTGCGTTGCCTGTTGACCCGGTGAACAGCCGGCCGTTCAGGACGACCCCGCCGCCGACGAAGTAGCCCATGTAGAAATACAGGAAGTCTGGCGGTGTATCCTGGGCTCCGAAGACCAGTTCTGCGCCGCAGGCACAGGTGGCGTCGTTCTGCAGGAAGACTGGAAAGTCGAACAGTTCCGCGACTTCGGCGCGCAGGTCGAAGTCGCGCCATGCCTCCATGTCTTCGGCAGACGTGCCAAGAATCGCACCCCACTCCCATATGAAGAACGGCATCGCGATGCCGAGACCGGAGATGCGCGTCCTCTGCCCGGCATCAAGCTGGTCGGAGAGTCGCTCGGCAGCATCCTTGACGAATTGAAGCGTGCCATCCGGAGCTGGGAAGCGATAGGTGATGTACTCGCGTGAAAGGATGTGGCCGAGAAAGTCGACGAGCACGAGGTCGATGCTGCGGCGCCCGACCTTCAGGCCGAAGAAGAGCGCTCCGTTCGGGCTCAGCGCCATCGGCACCGAAGGTTGGCCAACCTTTCCGCGCACGGGTTGCTCACGGAGCAGCAGCCCCTCGTCCTCAAGTTTGCGAGTGATCACGGACACGGTCTGGGCGGACAGGCCGGTCAGCCGCGCGATTTCGGCGCGCGCAAGCGCGCCACGGCGGCGCAGGAGCGAGAGAACCAGCCTCTCGTTCCTGTCCCGCATGTCGCTCTGGTTTGTTCCGAGAAGGCCGGAAACATCCACGCCCGTAGCGGACTTGTCTGCGATAGCGTTCGCCAAACTGCACCTCCCGATCTCAGGGTGAGCGAGCGGCGGCGTCGAGTCAAATTAAAAAATAAATCATAGTGATTTATTTATTGACAGCATGAAAGAATCATGTGAGTCTTTCTCACGTGCCGCGTTTTCGCGCGGACTTGATCACTCGTTCAAGGGAGGAACCGATCTTGAAACTCACACATCTCATCGGTGCATCGGCGATTGCCGCAACGGCCATGGCGGGAAGCGCCATGGCAAGCACGACCGTCTGCCTGATCACCAAGACTGACACCAACCCCTTCTTCGTCAAGATGAAGGAAGGTGCGACCGCCAAGGCGGAAGAGCTGGGCATGACCCTGAAAGCCTTTGCCGGGAAGGTCGACGGCGACAACGAAACCCAGGTCCAGGCCATCGAAACCTGCATAGCCGACGGCGCAAAGGGCATACTCCTGACCGCATCCGACACGGCGTCGATCGTGCCTGCGGTCAAGCAGGCGCGCGACGCCGGGCTCGTGGTGATCGCTCTCGACACGCCGCTTGATCCGACTGATGCGGCTGACGCCACTTTCGCCACCGACAATTTCCTGGCCGGCGAACTCATCGGCAAGTGGGCGGCCGCCACGCTCGGAGCCGATGCAGCCAATGCCAGGATTGCAATGCTGGACATAGCCATCAGCCAGCCGACGGTCGGCGTACTGCGTGACCAGGGCTTCTTGCAGGGCTTCGGCATTGACCTTGGCGACCCGAACAAGTGGGGCGACGAGACGGACCCGCGCATTGTCGGCAACGATGTCACGGCAGGCAACGAAGAAGGTGGTCGCCGGGCGATGGAAAACCTTCTGGCGAAGGACTCAAGCATAAACGTCGTCTACACGATCAACGAGCCGGCGGCGGCCGGTGCCTACGAGGCCCTGAAGGCCATTGGTCGCGAGAACGATGTACTCATCGTCTCGGTCGACGGCGGCTGCCCAGGCGTCCAGAACGTCAAGGACGGCGTGATTGGCGCAACGTCGCAGCAGTATCCGCTGCTGATGGCGTCGCTTGGCGTCGAGGCAGTCAAGAAGTGGGCCGAGACCGGCGAGAAGCCCGGGACCACGCCGGGCAAGGACTTCTTTGACACCGGAGTGGCGCTGGTGACCGACATGCCTGTCGCAGGTGTGGACTCGATCGATACGGCCGAGGGCACCGCACTCTGCTGGGGTTGAGGCCTGCATGCTGATCTTGAAGGGGCGGGCGGCACATTCCGCCCCTTTGTTCGTCTGGACGGGCACCCTAAAGCCCGCCTAAACTGGTGCCTGCGGTGCACGCGTCGGCACCCGCCATTCTGAAGGGAACGAAATGGCCGAAACCACGTCGAAAGGGCAGGACTTCGAAGCGGCGTTGGAGCAGGCAAGCCAGAGCGTGGCGGAATTCGACGATCACCGTTCAGGATTCATTCCATGGCTTCAGCACATCCTGCACACCAATCCGTCACTGGTGCCGTTGATCGTCCTTGTGCTGTCCACGCTGAGCCTGGGCGTCTACATCGACTGGGGCGCGATCAGCGTAAGTCTGGGAATTGCTTCGCCCGAAGAGGTTTCGAACGGTTCGTTCAGGTTCTTCAAGGCCTTCACGTTGACGCTCATCCTGCAGCAGGTCCAGATCGTGGGCGTGCTGGCCGCCGCGCAGACGCTGATCATCCTGACGGCGGGCATCGACCTCAGCGTCGGCGCCATCGCGGTGCTTTGCTCGGTCATCATGGGGCAGCTCACGTTCCGCTACGGAATTCCGCCGGCGGTGTCGGTCGCCATCGGCCTCGCGTTCGGGACCGCGATCGGCGCCGTCTCTGGCTGGCTTGTCAGCCGGGTCAAGCTGCCGCCCTTCATCGTCACGTTGGGAATGTGGCAGATCGTGCTTGCAGCGAACTACCTGTATTCTGCAAACGAGACGATCCGCAGCCAGGACATCGAGGCCCAGGCGCCGCTCCTTCAGCTTCTCGGTACCAAGTACACTTTGTACGGGGCGACGTTCACGCTTGGCGTGATTTCCATGCTGATCATCGCCTTCGCGTTGGCCTACGCGCTCAGGTCCACCCCATGGGGACGGCATGTCTATGCTGTCGGCGATGACCCGGAGGCAGCGGAGCTCGCAGGCGTGAACAGGCACCGCACGCTCGTTTCGGTCTACATGCTGGCAGGCCTTATCTGCGCGTTCGCCGGCTGGGTCATGATCGGGCGTTTCGGTTCAGTCTCGCCATCGGCCACCACCGGAGTCATCGGCAACATTCAGGCGATCACCGCAGTGGTCATCGGTGGCATCTCGCTGTTCGGAGGCCGTGGATCCATTCTGGGCGCCCTCTTCGGAGCGCTCATCGTCGGCGTGTTCGAGCTCGGCCTGCGCATGGCCGGCGCCGATCCGCAATGGACGTTTCTCCTGATCGGAGTGCTCATCATTGGCGCCGTCGCGGTCGACCAGTGGATCAGAAAGGTGTCGATATGACGGAGGGGCGAGAACCGATTCTGAGCGCGAGAAGCCTGGTCAAGAAGTTCGGCAAGGTCACGGCGCTCGATCACTGCGATTTCGAACTCTACCCCGGCGAAGTTCTGGGCGTGATTGGCGACAACGGCGCCGGAAAGTCCACGCTTATCAAGGCGGTGTCGGGTGCCGTGATGCCGGACGAGGGCGAGGTCTATCTCGAGGGGAGGCAGGTTCATTTCGCGTCGCCCATTCATGCCCGTCAGCACGGCATCGAAACTGTTTACCAGACGCTTGCCATGTCGCCTGCGCTCTCGATTGCGGACAACATGTTCATGGGCCGAGAGTTGCGTCGGCCCGGAGTCCTTGGCACCGTCTTTCACATGCTCGATCGTCCGGCGATGGAGAAGTTCGCCCGAGAAAAGCTGAGCGAGCTCGGGCTCATGACGATCCAGAACATCAAGCAGGCCGTCGAGACGTTGTCTGGTGGCCAGCGGCAAGGCGTGGCGGTTGCGCGTGCGGCGGCATTCGGCTCGAAAGTGATCATTCTTGATGAACCGACTGCGGCGCTTGGCGTGAAGGAAAGCCGCAGGGTGCTTGACCTGATCAACGATGTCCGGTCGCGCGGCATTCCGATCATCCTGATCAGCCACAACATGCCGCATGTGTTCGAGGTCTCCGACCGGATCCACGTTCACCGGCTTGGACGGCGGCTCTGCGTGATTGATCCGCAGGAGCACTCGATGTCCGATGCCGTCGCTCTCATGACGGGAGCCAAGGAACCTCCGGGAGCCGAGGCCGCGTGACGACTGCCCTCAAGGCTCGGATTCAGGCAGTTGCCGGACGAATTCGCGCGTTGCCCGAGGGCAGGCGCCGCCTCATCGCCATTGCCGGGCCTCCTGGCGCGGGAAAATCCACTTTGGCTGACGCCTTGGTGCAGGAGCTGGGACCGACGGCGGCGCTTGTTCCCATGGACGGGTTTCACTTCGACAACGACACTTTGAAGGCGCGCGGCCTGCGGAACCGGAAAGGCGCACCAGAGACCTTCGACCTTGAGGGCCTCACAAGTCTGCTGGAGCAGCTGATACGCGACGACGAGGTCGCGATACCCGCATTTGACAGGGTCCTGGACAAGGTGGTCGGGTCAGGCACATTCGTCCGTGCGGGACATCGGTGGGTCATTGTCGAGGGCAACTACCTTCTTCTGGATGAGCCAGGCTGGCGCGACCTGCCGCATCACTGGGACCTTTCCGTGTACCTTGACGAGTCGCACGATGTTCTCGAGGAACGTCTGGTTCATCGCTGGCTGGATCTCGGCCTGACCTTGGATGACGCGCGAGCGTGGGCGCTCGGCAATGACATCCCCAACGCCAAGCGGGTGGCTGCAGCGCGATTGCCGGCGGACCTCGTTCTTTCGTAAGGGCGAATGTCCCCAATGCCAGGGGTCACGGTCCGGCTCCCTCAGCAGCCCCGGTGTCCTGCGGCACCGTCAAAGCCGCGAGAGCCAAGCGTGGCCGCTGCACCTAGAGCCCGTTGACCGGCACCTTCAGCATCGGCCTCCCGTCCGTGTCGGTTGGAACCTCTCCTGCCCGCATGTTGACCTGCAGCGACGGGATGATCAGCTGGGGCATCGCCAGGGTTGCATCCCGCTCAGTCCGCATCCTGATAAAATCTTCCTTCGTCGTTCCGCCTCCGACATGAATGTTGTGCTCGCGTTCGTCCCTTACAGTCGTTTCCCAACGAATGTCGCGTCCGTTCGGACCGTAGTCATGGCACATGAACAGCCGCATCTCGTCGGGCAATGACAGGATTCGCACGATGCTGTCATAGAGTTCGCCTGCGTCTCCGCCGGGAAAGTCCGCCCGCGCCGAACCGCTGTCTGGCATGAACAGAGTGTCCCCCACAAAGGCGGCATCTCCGATGACATGCGTCATGCAGGCCGGCGTGTGTCCGGGTGTGCACAGGGTCACGGCCTCCATGTTTCCGACCATGTAGGTGTCACCGTCCTCGAAGAGCTGGTCGAACTGGCTGCCGTCCCGCTGGAACTCGGTTCCCTCGTTGAAGATCTTGCCGAAGGTTTCTTGAACCAAGAGGATCTTCGAGCCGATCCCGATATGCCCGCCAATCTTTTCCTGAATGTAGGGTGCGGCGGAAAGGTGGTCCGCATGGACGTGCGTCTCGATGATCCAGTCCAGCACTAGGCCACGATCCGTCACTTCCCTGATCAACGTGTCGGCATGTTCGTGAGTGATGCGTCCGGCGGCGTAATCTATGTCCATGACGCTGTCGAAAATGGCGCAACGTTTGCTGCCGGGATCCGTGACGATGTAGCTGATCGTGTTCGATGCTTCGTCGAAATGGCCTGACACATCCGGCCGCACGTCCAGATTGAAATTGTCCATGGAACCTCCCGGTCAATGCGCCATCGACACGCTCTGGCGGCACCCTGCGAATGCTTGCCGCCACTATAGCAGGAGGCGCGGGCATGAACAGGTATGCAGCGCAGATGCCGTCATGCGCCATGGATGTCGGAAAGCACGAGTTCCGCAGGCACTGGAGTGGAACTTGGTCTCGAGCGTGCAATTCGGACCAATCTGGTCGCCAATTTGGGCTGTCGCGTGATTTGTGATGGGCCTATTGCTTGGATTGGGCGACCAAATTTTTTGGAGCGCGGGATGACCTCACTTGCCATGCATCTTCAAGCCGAGCTGGACGGGCTGAAATCCGCCGGTCTCTACAAGTCGGAGCGGATCATCACAGGCCGGCAGGCCGGAACCGTGGCGCTTTCGACGGGCCAAGATGTCATAAACCTTTGCGCGAACAACTATCTCGGGCTTTCCGGCAATGCCGATCTCGTTGCAGCCGGAAAGGAAGCCCTTGAGCGTCACGGATACGGAATGTCGTCCGTTCGCTTCATCTGTGGCACGCAGGACGTGCACAAGGAGCTAGAGGCAAGGCTCTCGGCATTCCTTGGGTTCGAGGACACAATCCTGTATTCCAGCTGCTTCGACGCAAACGCCGGCCTGTTCGAGACCATCCTCGGACCCGAGGATGCAGTTATTTCGGACGCGCTCAATCACGCGTCGATCATAGACGGCATACGGCTCTGCAAGGCCAGGCGGCTTCGCTACGCAAGTTCCGACATGGCTGATCTCGAGGCGCAGCTTCGGGCTGCTGCCGGCGCCCGGTTCAGGCTCATTGCAACGGACGGCGTATTCTCTATGGACGGACATGTCGCGTCCCTTTCAGCAATCTGCGATCTTGCCGAGAGGCATGACGCAATGGTCATGGTCGATGACAGCCATGCAGTCGGCTTCATGGGCCCGTCCGGACGGGGCAGCATCGAGCATTGCAGTGTGATTGGGAGGGTCGACATCGTGACCGGAACGCTCGGCAAGGCGCTCGGCGGCGCATCGGGTGGCTACGTTTCGGCTGGGCGCGAAATCGTCGACTGGCTTCGCCAGCGGTCGAGGCCCTACCTGTTCTCGAACACGCTCGCACCTGTCATTGCGGCTACGTCGATCAAGGTGCTCGACATGCTGGAAGCCTCGACCGAACGGCGAGACAGGCTCATGGAAAACACGGCACATTTCCGGACGCGCCTGAGCCATGCCGGGTTCGACCTCCTGCCTGGCGAGCATCCGATCATTCCAGTCATGCTTCGCGATCCGGTTCTTGCCCAGGACATGGCAGCGCGACTCGACCGGAAGGGCGTCTACGTTGCCCCGTTCAGCTTTCCGGTCGTGCCCAGGGGCCAGGACCGGATTCGCACCCAGATGTCTGCTGCACATGGCCGCGACGAGATCGACCGTGCAATCGATGCCTTCATCGAAGTTGGCCATGAATTGGGAGTCCTGACATGAATAGCGACATGAAGGCGCTGGTGAAGGCCCGGCCCGAGGAAGGTCTCTGGATGCAGCGGGTGCCGGTTCCCGAACCGGGCTCGGACGAGGTGCTGATCAAGGTCGGGAAGTCGGCCATTTGCGGCACGGACGTCCATATCTGGAAATGGGATGAGTGGTCCGCGAAGACGGTGCCCGTTCCCATGGTCGTCGGCCATGAATTCTGCGGCAGGATCGTCGATTGCGGCAATGCGGCGACCAAGTACCAAGTCGGGGAGCGCGTCGTCGGCGAAGGTCACGTGGTTTGCGGCGCATGCCGGAACTGCCGCGCAGGGCGCGGTCATCTCTGCAGGAACACGGTGGGTGTCGGCGTCCATCGTCCGGGAAGCTTTGCAGAGTACATCTGCCTGCCGGAAAGCAACGTGGTGCCGCTTCCGGACGCCGTCCCTGACGAGGTTGGGGCGATTCTCGATCCCCTCGGCAATGCCGTCCATACCGCGCTCAGCTTTGATCTTGTGGGCGAGGACGTGCTGGTTGCCGGGGCCGGCCCCATAGGCATCATGGGCGCGTTGGTTGCGCAGAAGGTGGGCGCGCGAAAGGTGGTCATTACCGACATCAGCGCCTATCGCCGCGATCTGGCGCGCGGGATGGGCGTTGAGCACGTCGTGGATGCGGACACCGAAGATCTACGCGATGTCATGGCCAGGCTCGGCATGACGGAAGGGTTCGACGTCGGCCTGGAAATGTCCGGCGCCGCCCCCGCCCTTCGCGACATGATCGACAAGATGAACAACGGCGGGAAGATCGCACTTCTGGGAATTGCCCCGGCCGAGTTCGCGGTCGACTGGAACAAGATCATTTTCAAGATGCTCAACGTGAAGGGGATCTATGGCCGCGAGATGTATGAGACCTGGTACAAGATGATCGCCCTGGTGCAGTCAGGCCTTGACGTTTCAGGCCTCATTACGCACCGCATTCACGTCGACGACTTCGGCGAAGGCTTTGCCGCCATGCTGTCGGGCGAAGCGGGAAAGGTCGTGATGGACTGGGACTGAAGTGTCCTTGATTGAGTGTTCCCGTAACGGGAGACGCTGTATGCGTGACCGTCCGAACGGCTCGACCCGCCGGACGGCAAACTCAGGAGAGAAACGCCATGGTTTCTGACGAAGCCCCTCGTGCCCGAGCTGGAGGACGTGCCGCGCGTCGCGCCCTCAGGACGGCGCCGTGCTTCGACATGCTGCCGGCGCTGGACGGCACCCTGCCACTCTGCGAGGTCATGGACGACTCGAGGGTCGAGCGCATCGATGCCGCGTCGATGCACATCCTCGAAGACGTGGGAGTGTTGTTCCGTGATCCCGTCGCGCTGAGCGACTGGAAGCGGGCCGGAGCCAAGGTCGTGGGCGAGATGGTGCATCTCGATCGCGGTCTCGTGCGCGAGCTGATCGCCACGATTCCGTCCGAGTTCACCTATCACGCGCGCGACTCCGGCAAGAACGTCAGGCTGGGTGGCCGAAGCTCGGTCTTCGTCCCGATGTCGGGTGCACCGTACCTGCGCGACCTCGACGACGAGCGGAGGAGCCCGACGCTCGAAGACCTCGCGATGTTCCATAAGCTCAGCCACATGCTTCCGGCAATGCATTCAACGTCGCATCACATCGTCGAGCCGATGGACCATCCGGTCAGCCACCGGCATCTCCGCATCACCTATTCGTCGATGAAGCACTCGGACAAGATGTTCATGGGCATGACGACCAGCCCAAAAAACGCCGAAGACGTGATGGAGATGTGCGCGATCCTCTTTGGCGAGGAATTCATGGAAACGCACCCCGTCTGCACCGGCAACTGCAACGGCAACTCTCCCTTGGTCTGGGACGAGACCATGCTTGGCGCGATGCGCGCGTTTGTGCGGCGCAATCAGCCGGTTCTCTGCTCTCCCTTCGTGCTTGGCGGCGCCAACACGCCCGCCAGCGTGCCGGCAGCGATCGCGCAACTGAACGCCGAAGCGCTGTCTGCGCTTGCCTATACGCAGGTCGTCCGGAAGGGCGCGCCGGCGATCTACGGCCACTATCTCTCGACGGTCAGCATGAAATCCGGCGCACCCATGGCCGGAACTCCCGAAATCAGCCTGATGAACTTCATGATAGGGCAGATGGCGCGGCACTACGGCGTTCCGTGGCGCAGCTCCAACACGCTGGGCGGCGCAAAGGTCTTCGATGCACAGGCCGGCTACGAGAGCGCCGCGACGCTGGCTGCGGTGATCCACGCCGGCGCGCACTACATTTGGCACTCGGCGGGCTGGAACGAAGCGGGCATGCATTGCTCGGTTGCCAAGTTCGTTGTCGACGCCGAGCAATGCGCGATGGCATATCGCATGGCTCAGGGCCCAAGGTGGGATGACTTTGACCAGGCGGTGTCGGCCGTGTCTGACATCGGACCCGGAGGGCACTACCTGGGCCATCCGCATACGCAGGAGAATTTCCAGACGGCGTTCTTCCTTCCCGAGCTTTTCGACAACAACTCCGTGGAGCAGTGGATCGCGGAAGGTGCCGTGGACACGACGGAGCGGGCGCTCAAATACGCGAAAAAACTGCTGGCCGATTACGAGGAGCCCGGTCTGGATCCGGGAATGGACGAAGCGCTCCGCGACTATATTGCGCGACGTGAACGCGAGATACCCGCAGCGGAAGAGCTGAACCAGACCTGTTGATCAGGCCTTGCGGGCTATCCATTCCCGCCAGCGCAGCACGACGTTTATCCCGACTTCGCGGAAGGGTTGTGGAGGAAGCCGTTCCGGCTCGTCCTCCGCCGTGAAGCGCTTGGTGATACCGCTGCTTTCGTCGCAGGCCAGTTCGGCGGCGCCCATGCCGGTGAGGGTGCCCCGCGCCGCGCCGAGGCCGTTTTGAACGCATGCCGAAAAGACATCTTCGTCAATCTCGCGCATGACCGCGACACCGTTTCGGCTCAGGCATGCATGCCCGGCCCAGACATGCTCGAACGACATTCCGGCAAGGGATGGAAACCGCGCGTCGAAACGCACCTGCATGCCATGGGCCGCGCGGGCCAGATCGAACATCCTAGGGACCATCCCCGAGCGAAGCGCAGCAGTGGCACGGATGAGAATCCGGTTGCCGCCCTGGCCTCGGTCGATGCGCCGGACCGTCGCGCCCATATGGTCAGCGGGCGTGATGCCCCAGCGGTCTTGCCCTCCGGTCTGCCGGATCTGGTCAGGGGAAAGTTCTGGCGTCATCGCTCCGAACAGGAACAGATGCATCAATCGCCCACGCGCGAAGCCGAAGCTCTCGAGATGGCCATTGACGGCCAGGATCACCTTGCCGGCTTGCACCGCCGCCTTCGGCGTGGACACGATCCAGCTGCCGTTCTGTCGCGTGAAGCCGGTCGCCGGGCTTTCTTCGAACACGTTGACGCCAGCGCGCACGAGACCGTCCGCCATTCCACGGATGAAGCCGGCAGGCTGCAGCATAACGGTTCCGGGCGTGTAGAGTCCGGAGCGATAGTATTCGCTGCTTGTGACCTCTGTCATCTGCCCGGCGTCAAGCATTTCCGACGGCTCGTCGATTGTGTCGAGATGTGCCTTCTCTCGTTCGATTGCGGCATGGCCGGCGGAGTCGCCGGCGCCGTTTATCTTGCCCGCGCGGTCGAAGAAGTTCGGGTCGACTCCGTATTCCTTGACCGCCGCCTCGGCAAAATCCTGCGCTTGGCGGTTCAGCGAGATCAGTTCACGCTCGCCGCGGGCCGCCATTTTCTCCGAGCCCGGTAGATTGTGCGGAAGGTCGATCATGAAACCCGAATTCCGCCCGGCCGCGCCTTCGGCGATCCTTCCGGCTTCGAGAACGGAGATGCGCGCGCCAGGGGCGAGTTGCGTAAGCCGTCTGGCTGCTGCCAATCCGGCAAAGCCCGCGCCGATGACGACGAAGTCGGCGGTCTTGTTCTCCTCAAGATGCCGTGGCGGAGGCAGATCGCCCAGAATGGCGTTCCAGCCCGCCCGGCCCTTCTGGACCGGAGTCCGGAGAGCTTGGTGCTTCGTCAACTGACGGCCCCGAATTCGTCATCTGGAAGATCGATCCAGACGGTTGCGTTCTGCCTGTGCCGGCCATGGCTCTCGGGACGCGGGTTTCCGACATCGCTGGCAGGGATCAGGACGGGGGCACGGCTGCCGTGAAATCGAGTTTGGCTGTGCATTCCGAGATTCCTGCAAGGCAACGACGGCGACCGCCACACGCGCAGAGAGGGCGCACCTCTTCATGATTCTGTCAAGGATGTTGCTCGAATGTCGAATGGGGTGCGATTCTCGTATGGTTCACTTTTCGTATTCTTGATGTTCTTCGCGAATCATGCCGCAAGCGCGATTCTCACCACCGGCCGGTTGTCGTTGGCGCATTGCGGAGGCTTCCAGCCGCCGTTTCGACTCAGGCGGGGCG
>JAJDVJ010000092.1 GCA_022826205.1 Silicimonas sp.
CCCATGAACCCATGAACCCATGAACCCATGAACCCATGAACCCATGAACCCATGAACCCATGAACCCATGAACCCATGAACCCATGAACCCATGAACCCATGAACCCATGAACCCATGAACCCATGAACCCATGAAGGGCGGAGTCCGCGTGGATTTCAGTGTCAAGGACTTTTTCACGGTCTCAAACGTTCTTTCTGGGTGACATTCGCGTCATGCCTGGGACTTCTCGGTTGTCTCATTCTCCTTCAGGAGTCGCGATCATCGATGCAACCGTCTGCTCCCGCTTGATCCCGCGCGACTTCGCCAATGCCGCGTTCAGCTGGTTCCAGGGCGCCGGCCCGGGAACGCTGACGGCCATGAGCGCATCGAGCGTTCCGGCTGCCCGGGTCCGTGCGGCCTCGTCCGGCAGCGAGTCCAGGTGCGACCCCTTGCCGAGGGAGAGGTCGCGCAGCTCGCTGACGGTGAAGCTGCGGTAGAGGCGCTGCAAGAGCTGCCCCTTCTGGAAGTCCATCAGGCCTTCCGTCCCCTTTTCCAGTTCGGCCGGCAAAGACGCCCGCTCGGCCCTGATTTTCGAGGCCTCGTCGACGGGGCCGAATGCGAGCGCGCGGGCCACGTCGCGAGCGAAGTCGGCGCGGGACGTGCCCTTGGAAGCGATCACGAGCCGTGCCGCCGCCAGTTCCAGTTCGTCGGGTCGGACATCCTCACGGGAAAGGCTCTCGCGGCCCTGGCGCACGGCTTCGTCGTAGATCTTCTGTTCCTTCAGCGGGAGGACTGGATTCCCGTCGAACCGTGCCTCGAATTCGTGAATCAGCTCTCCCTCCGCCTTTTTCACCGCCCGGACCCTAATATCGGCCTTGGCGCGCTTTCGCGCGATCTTCCTGGCGCGTTTCTCGATCGCGTCCTCTGAAACGTCCTGCCGGCGGTCCGCCGCAACGAGCCGCTTCTCGATCCGCTCCCGCAGGTTGCCCCATTGCGACTGCCCTTCGGGACTGATCCGCTCCGTCACCGCGCTCGCCAAACGGAGCGCGATGTCGGGGCGCTGCCGTTCCCTTTCCTCAGCCACACGTTCCTGGCGTCGCATGTCTCGGACGAGCCGCGCCCGTGTCTGGAGCGTCGGACGCGCCTCGATCGCCCTTCGTGTTTCGTCATCTACGTCCAGGTGCCTCGCGTCGACGACGCCATGGTCGAGAACCGCGCCAAGAAACGCCCTCTCTTGATCGGTCACCTGGAACATCGGTGCCAGCACTTCGCGACACGTCCTGATCGTGCCGTCAAGCCAGGCCTGATGACCGCCAAAGGCATCGAAATGTCCGGAGGGCAGGCACACTTCCAGATTCTCACGTATGTCCGCCACGTTCCCGTTGATGCTGGACGGAGAGATCTTTCGCCAGTCCAGGCGTCTGTCCGCAGCGCCGAGCGCCAGGGCTGCGACCTTGATCCGCGACCAGTCGAGATCCGGCATGTCGACAACGATGCGTGCGTCGAAGAGGTCACGCGCCTTCTCCCGCGAGACCATCGCCGCCAGCTTGCCGCCGATGACTTCGTTCTTGTCAACGACGGGAATCTCCCTTGCCCGATGCTCTCCAAGCGATGCCGAGGAAAGCTTGGTGATTCCGAAAAACGGGGGCCGCTGGGCATAGTTGACGTCGATGTGAAGCTGGGCGTCGAGTCCTTGAATGTCGGCATAGCCGAAGACCCATCTCCCGCTGGTGTCCGACCTGGGATTCAGGAGCAGCTTGTATCCCTCGCCATCCATGATGCGAAGCGCCCGGTTCTCGAACGCCGGCCTTTCCTCATCGATGCGAACGCTGCCGCCCGCACCCATGTAGTGAATGTCGATGTCCAGGGACAGCCGGGGCAGCTCCGCGTGAAACGCGTTCAGCGCCGTCCCGCCCACCAGCGCCATGCGCGGACCCATGACTTCGTCGCCCGCGAATTTCTCGAGAACGTCGAACAGCCGGATCATTCGCTCGACGGGTTCCGCAGTAAAGCCGCGCTCGTCGGCGATCCAGAATGTCTCTTCAGCCGACAGCCTCATTGCACCTGCATCGGCTCGTCCGGATAGGTGCCCTGAAAGGTCGGATCTAGGGCGTCGGGGTGGAGGTACACACGCCAGCGGCTGACAAGCTCCGCCTTGCCCGGCCGCGCACGCAGCCAGTAGGAGTTCCAGCCCGGCAGCATGGTCCTCAGCCGGTCAAGCGTCCGCTCGGACACGTCCAGCTCCGACTGCCAGCGTTCCAGCCACCAGCCGACCACGCCCGCCAGCGAGCGTATCCCGAGGAGTTCCACGTAGTCGGCCACCTTTTCGGGATCAAAGCTCTTGAGGATGTACGGCGCTGTCGCAAGCGAGTCGATGACTTCATCCTTGCCGCCGGCGCGACCCGGACGGTGCAGGACGTCGACCAACGTGCGCTCGAAGGCCGTGACCCTGACAGGTATCCCCGCCGGATCCTTCCAGACCGTCAGGAAATCCGTCTTCCCGGCATCGACCAGCGCCCGGTGGGGCTTGATGAACCGGCAGCGTCCGTACGGCGTCCTTGCGTAGCCGGTGGGGCCGCTGCTGATGACCTGGACCTGGGAAATGATCACGGAATACTGGATGCCGAAGAGCCTGAGGCCCGTGTGGTAGCCCAGAACGCCGTCCGGGCGGTACTTGCTGGCGTGGATGTAGTCAGGCAACATCGGGCGCCCTGGCGCCTTGCGGTTCGGAAGAGTGGCATACACCTCTCGCCGGAGTCGCGTTAACCGCTCGACCGCAACCTGCTGCCCAAGAAAACGGCCGACGGGCGCCGAGCGCTTGGGCAGGTCCATGGCCGCGGCGAACTCGTCCCGCGTGAACACCGGATTGGCGTCCAGGAAGCTCATGGCCCGTTCCTGCTGCTGCGTCGTCATCATCGTCTCCGTCCTTGTGGAAAGACTACCCGGTTTCGGTCGTCACGGCACTAATATTCTGCCAAAACTGGCGAAATGCGCCCGAAACCGGACGATACTCTGGAATCAATAATTTTTGCACTACCAGAGCGAGAACAAGTCTGCCTGCGTGACCGTCACCTAACTGGGCCAAGAATGCGGCGTCAGGCGGACGACCGCGCAAAAGGCGCTGAGGGATCTCGAGCGCCACGGCTGGCTGCAGCGTAAGCTGCGGGAGAGGCAGCCCTCGCTACTCCGGGTGAGGTACCCGGCATGACATTTCAGGAAAAGCAGATCTTGGCGGCGATCTACATGTCAGCCGGAAACAAGCTACATTTCTCACCGGATTCAGGCTTCTCTCCCCTCACTTCTGCTCTCATTCTTGAAATCAACTCTTGAGATAGGTCATCGACTCTGCCGGTAAGCCTAGACATCTCAGACATCTCATTGCTGAACTTGATAGCCCAGCACAAGACTTCTTCGCTTGCGTACAACAACAAGACACCAGTCGCACTATCGAGACGGGACTTATCCGCTTCCGCGAGTTCGTTCGCGCTGGCGAGAGACATAACGCGAGACACTTCAGACATATAGGCACCGTATGCATGCACCAGAAATTGCAATCGTGTGTCTTTGGTCACCACATGATGGGTGAACATGCCACCGACAACGGATCCGACCAAAGCCGCCGTTACAGAAGAAACCAGAGCAAACAGATGCCCCCACCTCATTGTTGTGCTTTTTCCCACTTCGGCCATTAGCTGTCCGCTTGATTGAATTTGACGCCGCGAGCTTGCGCTCCCTCCGCCTTCAGGGTTTTTGACCATGTCTGCCTCCGGAATCTCCAGGCTCTTTATCGGCGGATGGTTGACGCCGCGCATTCTTCGCTGACTGTTGCCGTTGCGGGAGTGTGTGCGGCTGCGCAAAATGAGTTCTGCGCGAACGCCCGCTTCGTTCGACCAAGAGACGCCGCCAAATTCCCGAAATAACAGATGAGTGTGTGAAAGTTGCCCTCATTTTGCGCCGCTTCGCGCTGCTTGACGATTCATACACCGCCCTCATAGCCTACTGGTAGACCATAGGCATCTGTCCAATCAAAATTATCGTGAGGCGGTATGCCTCCAGCGACCCAATGAAAGGGGTTCCAGTATGCGCACGAGTTTGATTGCCCTTGCAACCCTGTCGTTCTCCTGCATCGCCGTACCTGCGGCGGCTGGAGAGGACGATCTCGAGATTTATGTAATCGATGTGGGCCAAGGTGACTCCACTCTCATCGTCGGGCCAGAGCAAGAGGACCGCCATCGCTCATCGCTCCTGATCGATGCTGGCGACCTTGGTAATTTTGGGAAGCCGGATGGGGCAAAGCTAGTGCAAGGCATCTTGAACCAAGCCAAAGTTGGGGAACTCGATCATGTCCTGCTGTCCCACTACGATGCGGACCATATGGGCGGATTCGTAACGAGCAAACCAACCAAGTCGGCTCCCATGGGTTCAAGTTCTCTGCTTTGGACACGCGACTGGGGTCAGGAAGGCCGCCCATGCGAGCCCACTGCGTTCTTTCCCAAGGTGTCCATCATCGACATTGGGGATCCCGTCAAAAAATCTAATGCCCGCGATGAGTGGCTGCATTGCGTTCCAAAGATCACAAAGGTTCGCCCAAAAGTGGAGCATGTCGGGATCGACGAGTGCGCAAAGATCAATCACTCAATCGACTTGGGCAAGGGTGTTTTGGCGAGGATCGTGGCCGGGCGAGGATGCGTCGTCGGCAATCCCGACAAGCACAAGTCGGCAAACACCCCGAACGAAATGTCAATTGCCGTGCTTGTTTCGACGAAAGGGGGCTTCGACTTTCTCGTCACCGGTGACCTCATTGGACGCGAACATGAAGACGCACTTGCGAATGCCCTCTCTCAGACTACGGACTTGGAGATCCTGCGGACGGGACACCATGGCGCAGCCAACGCGACATCCGAGTCATTCGTGACGATGATGAAGCCGGAGGTCGCGTTCATCTCGGTGGGATTCAACAGCTATGACCACCCACATTGCGATACCTTCAATGCGTTGCAGAACGTGCTTGCGCTGCAGACCAGTGGCGAACACCCCAAAGATTGCAATGCCGTCAAGGACAAGAAGCACCTCATTGCCAACGGAACCATTCGGATCGACGTGGATGTCGAGGGGGAGGACTATGAAATCCATGCACTCCCAGAAACGTCCTCGTCTGACGATGAAACGATCAAATTCACGGCCAAGTGCATGATCGGAGACGGATGCAAGCTGGGCGAGTGATAGTTCGGTCGCGCCAGGGCATTCCAGCCACTGCAGGATGTTCAAGCGCCAACGCGAACTTCTTCAGATCTCGATCTCGGCACTCAACCCGCGCTCCCGCCCCTGATAGCGGTCCACGCCGGCCGAGCGCGCCACGGCATCGTGCCGCGCGCGCCAGGGCGACGGTTCCGGATAGCCGGTGTCTCGGTGAAGGTGCACAAGCTCCTGCTTGACGCGCGCCCTTGCCCTGTCGTCGGGCAGACGCGCCAGGAGAGGTCCCCTGCCCTCCGTGATCTCACGGATCTCGGCACCGGTGAAGTTCCGGTAGACCTTCCGCAGGAGCACCCGCTCGTCGTACGGGTCCAGCACTCTCGTCCCCTGCCGCAGCTGACCGAGCACGGCCTCGCGTTCCTTCCGGATGCCGTCGGCCGAATTCGTTGTCCCGCGTTCCAGCGCCTCCGCCATGGCCAGCGCCAGCCCGTGCCGTTCAGTTCCGTGCGTCGCGACGACGGCCCGCGCGACGCGGAGCTCGATCTTCGTGGGCATCGGCTCCTCGCGGTGCAGCCGGCGCATGCCCTTGGCGACGCCGGCCTTGTAGGCGTCAATCGAGGACTGCATGTCAAAATCCGGGTTCCCGTGGAACCGCGCACCGGCCTCGGAGAGCTCGTCCGGATCGATTTCGCGCACGACCGAAATGCGCAGTTCCGTCTCTGCCCGCTTCCGCGCGATCCCGAAGGCGAGCTCGTCGACCTCGGCCTCCGGGACGTCGCGGGCGAGCATCGAGTCCCGGAGCACGGCCTCCACGTCCCTGGGCAGGGAGGCGCGGTGAACGGGCGCGGCGGCGTCGACGCGCTCGGAGACGGCGCAGGAGAGCACGAGAACATCGTCTGCGAGGCGCGGATCGGGCCTTGCGTCCTCGCGATCCGGCACGGGTCCTGTCCGGAACGCCTCCGCGATCCGCTTCCGGCCGTCAGCGCCGAGGCCGGCCAGGCCCTCCGGAACCCTCGCGCCCGGTTCGCGCACGGCCTGCATCTGGTCCAGGCTTAACGACCGGGCGAGCTCCGCGACGGTCTCGCGGCCCGCCGGGCGCGCCAGCATGGTGACCATGACGGGCAGCGGATCGCTCGACGGTCGCTCCGTCGGGTCGTCGAGCGGCGCGAACTCCCGAAGGTGGTTCGACACGACGCGTCGCGAGTCGCGGTCAAGCGGCGCCAGGCTCTCCGGCAACGGCCGCCGCGCGTCGTGCAGCGCGAGGATCTCGCCCTGCGTGAAGGATTTCACGAGACGCTCGCCGAGATCGGGCCGGGGCTCGGGCGCGAATCCCGTCGCCGCCGCTTCCGCGACCAGGTCGGACCGCGCGGACCGGAGCGCGTCGGCCTCTGGAAGCGGCCCCGAGGCGACGGCCGCGCCGACGGCGGCGATCAGGTCGCTTTCGCCGTCGCTCCGGCCCTCCAGCGCCGCGATCCCGGCCACCGGATCCCTGTCGCTGCCCGCGTCACCTGCCCGCTCCAGGAGGCCGGCGATACCCTTCTGCAGGTCCTGCGAATGCACCTCCGCGCCGAACGGGCACCGTGTCGAGACAGCGATCGCCAGCCGCAGCGCAAGGTCCGGCGCCGCCGCGTCACGGCGGGCCTCGCCGGAGACGTCCCATGGCGGCGTGACGTCCGCCTCGATCTCGACACGAGCCGGATCGATGTCCACGGCCGGTGACGGCGCACGGGCCTCCTGCGCCGGATCCGGCGTCCGTGCCTTCCCTTCCGCCACGGGAACGGCGGCCTCGCGGTCCGGCCTGCCTGCATCCGTCTCCGGACGCGCCTTCTCCGCAGCGATCTCCATCGCCGCCCGCGCGGCCTTCACCGCACCGGCCCGCCCGGACCAGTCGCCGCCCAGCCGCAATTCCTGCCGGCAGCGCTCGACCCTCTCCTGCGGCACCCTGGCCGCCCGGCCCCTCCGCCGCTTCGGCAGGAAGATCCCGAACGCCTCTTCGGCCAGCCTCTCGTCGGACATCTCCAGGTCGTCGAGCATCCGCGACACGCCAGCGCCGCGCACGCCGCGTCGTGCACGATGCGCCCCTGCCGCGGGTCCCTGCCGGCCCGGTCCGCCTGCCGCGTCCGCCCGCCCGGGGTCGATCCCGGCCATGCGGTCGTTCCGCGCCGCGGCCTCCCTCTCGGTCACCACGGGCGCCGCGAGCTCCTCCGGCCGGCCGAGCGCGCGGGCGAGCGAGGCGCGACTGCCGCAGAGCCGGAGCCCGTCCTCGAACAGGTCCGCCACGGTACCCTCTCCGAGCGCCCGCGCCGTGAGCGCGCCCCGCGCGAGGACCCGCGCCGCCGTCGGCGCCCGGCCC
>JAJDVJ010000094.1 GCA_022826205.1 Silicimonas sp.
CGTGAACCCGTGAACCCGTGAACCCGTGAACCCGTGAACCCGTGAACCCGTGAACCCGTGAACCCGTGAACCCGTGAACCCGTGAACCCGTGAACCCGTGAACCCGTGAACCCGTGAACCCGTGAACCCGTGAACCCGTGAAGGACGGAGTCCGCAACTTCTTCCGTGTCAAGGGCTTTAGCACGGCTTCAGCCAGTTTCTTCGCTGCGTTGGCTTGGGCTGCGTTTCGATGCTCATGGACTCGATCAAGTCCCGACCTCCGCACCGCCCCCGCGATCACGCCCGGTCGCTTGTCCGGTCCCGCGTTCATGCCCGGCCGCTCGCGCCACAACGTCGTGCCGGGCGCGCCAGGGGGAAGGTTCCGGATAGTGGACGTCGCTGTGCAGCTTCTGCAGCGTGTCCCGGACCTGCGCCCGCTCCTTTTCACCGGGCAGGCGTTCAAGAAGCGCTCCCCTGCCCTCCGAAAGTTCGTGTATCTCCGCGCCGGTGAAATTCCGGTAGACCCTGCGGAGGATGCTCCTTTCCTGGCTCTCTTTCAGGTTCTCCGTCCCTTCCTGCAGCTGCCCGAGCAGGGCTTCGCGCTCCTTTCGGATTCTGTCGGCCGTTGGCGTCGATCCGCGTTCCAGCGCTTCCGCCATGGCCAGCGCGAGACCGTGACGATCGGTGCCGCGGGTAGCGACGACGGCGCGCGCCACGCGGAACTCGATATCGGTCGGCAGCGACTCCTCGCGGTACAGTCTGGGCTTCCCCCTGGCGACGGCTGCGTGGTACGCCTGCCTGTCTTCCTTGGCCGTGTAGCCTGGATCGCCCTCGAACTGCGCCTTGACCTCGAAGTACTCGCCCTCGCCGACCTCGCGCGCCGCCGCGACCCGCAGGTCCGTTTCGGCCCGCTTGCGCGCGATGCCGGCGGCGAACTCCTCGACCTCGGTCCTGGGAACGTCCCGCGCGAGATCCGTTGCCTTAAGAACCACCTCCATGTCCTGCCGGAGCGTGGCGCGATGCACGGGGGCCGAAGCGTCAACGCGTTCCGAGACGGCGCAGGAAAGAACGAGCGCGGCGTCACCCAGGGACGGAGCCGGGGCGGTGTCCTCGCGCTCCGTCGCCGAAGGAGCGGACCTGACGACCGCAGGGTCCCGTAGCGACGCATCGTGAGCGGTTGCGGCGTTCCGCCGCTCAGGTTCGATTTCCGAAATCAGGGACTTTGCCGTCAATCCGAGTTCCGGGAGTTCGTCGCGCGCAATCCTCCAAACTATCGCAGGCGGGACCACTTCGTAATCGTGGGCCAGAATGTTGCGAAAGTCGACGCTGCCTTGCAGGCCGGGAATCCTTGCCGCAACCTTGGGACTGCCTGCCTTGAGGCGGTTGATGGAGGCGCCCAGATTTACGAAGGACATTCCCACGGCAAGCTGGGTCCTCCGGTCGCGAAGGAATTCGTACCTGTCGAATCCGCGGAGCAGCTCCGCAATCTCCTCGGCTGTGTCAACGATGTCCTGAAGCGGTGTCAGCGGATCACGTGGCGCAGTCATAGACCGTCTCCCGCGAGCTGTCGATATGCGCCTGCAGCCGCTTGTTCCTGATCGCGCCCATGCCGCAGAGATCGACGTCGCGCCCCAGCGCATCGGCCAGATCGTGCTTGAGTCCCATGAAGCAGCGCAGCATGCCTTTGGGAAGCGGCTGCAGGAAGTCGACGAGGAAGTCCGCGTCGCTGGACTCGGGGTCGAAGTCCGTGCCCCGTGCTGCCGAGCCGAACAGGTCGAGCCGCTTTACGCCGTAGCGGCGGCAGATCTCGGCGATCTCTTCTTTCCTGCTTTCGATCTCGGGATGCATCGATCATGTCCTTCCGGAAGGCCCGGTCTGGCGGGAACAATAGCCTGTCGCCGACCTGAATTCCATACTCTCGCAGGACGCAATTCCCAGCCGTGCAGGCAGCATGCAGGTTCACGGGACCTCCGGCGGCCAGTGGCGGTTCCCGCCATGTCCCGGGACGCCTTGTCAACAGCCCTGAAGATCTCGAGCGGCAATGTGCGAAATTGACTGCCCGGCCCAGTCATGCCATGCATTCGTTCAGGCAACCGGAGGCAGGCCAATGGCACAGAAGTGCGAATTCGCATGGTCGGGCGCGACCTGGAACCCGGTGACCGGCTGCACCAAGATCGGCACCGGCAGCCACGCTGAGCACTACGCGAACCGCAGGCGCGGAGTTGTCGGTCACCCTCACCCACACCTCTTCCATGCATTGCACACAGGAGACAGCAATGGATCTCTTTGAAGAGCTCAGCAAATTCGGTGGTAAACAAATTGCCGTTCACGTTGGAGCCCGTTCGTTCTCTGATCTCACGCTTTCGTCACTTGCGGAATCATTGTCACTGTCGGTCGGAACGAACGTGCAGTTGCCATGTCTCTCTGCCGACCCTCCCTATGCTGTCCGCCTCGTTTCTGTTAATGGCCAGAAAGATAGCAGGCTGGTGGGCTTCGAAGATTCTGATACCCTGTTCGTCCACGCGGGTCACGAGATCTTTCTGAAAGTGACCAAATCCTTGGAGCTCAAGTTTGATCTGGGGGTTATTGGCAAGAATGCCTTTGATGCCCTTTCAACCATACGCCTCGAACTTTCCGATCTGAAATTTCAGATTCAGGCTTCCGATGAACAGCTTGTGTGCGCGCCCGGTGAAGCCGCACTCAACCCGCAGCTCGTTCGCCGCGATGATTTCCAAAACGTGATGGGCCGTCACGACCTCGATTGCACCGAGGTGGCACGTGTCGAGGGGATGTTGCTGTCCGGAGGGATCGAGACCGTTGTCAGAAACTGCATGGCTGCGCGGCAGACCGTGGATCTGACGAAGCTGTTCCCTGGGATCATCTTCCAGGGCCGGATCAAGTTCGGGATTTCGAGCGACCAGAAACAACTGTTCGTAACCGGGGACGGCGGAGCTGCACGGCGCCCCGAAAGCCATTGCGAATGTGCGGATGTTGGCGACGGCATTGGTCCGCTGAAACCGGGAGAGCTTAAGCGCAAGGGGAGCAATTCAGGCCAAGCCGAAGACATCATGCCCGTCGATGAAACCAAGACGCCCATCGGTGGCATCAAGCTCAGGGGGCCGTCTAGCGTCAAAGCCGATACAGTCCTGAAAGGAAAAAAGAGGTCGCGAGGCGAGGGTAACAACGGATTGTTCATGCCTGTCGACATGGCGCGCGGTCTCGTTGAAGGTCCGTTTCCGGGAGTCCGCATCGACCTCAAGGACGATGGCTTTATCGGGTGGAAAGCCGCCGCGTTCCTTGATGTATCTCATTTCGGTTTCAATGCAGAACCCGACGAGGGTCGATTCTTCGTGACACTGAAATTTCGTGTCGAGATACATGGCAGCATTCACATCGATCTGGGGAAGCTGGGAAAAATCCCTGTGGCGACGTTCAGCGCAGAACAGGACGGGCCGGGAGCCAATAGCGTCAAAATCGGTTTCCACGCAGCACTTCGGGCAGGTGAATTGCTGCTCAAGCCAGTCCTGGAACGCATATCCTTTGGCGAATTTGATGTGAGCATGACACTCGGCACGCTTGTAGGTACGCCTTTCGGAACAAAAGGCGCGGTGATCGGGTTCATTCTCGACAGGATCTTGAGTCAGCTCGTTGCATGGCAAATTCCTGTCAAATTGGAGCGTCAGCTGAAAACCTACATGGCTCGGCCAATGTTCCCGATCATGGACGCCTACTATTCGGCACAAGTCGAGGGGCTTCAGGAAATAGCTGGATACAAAGGCAACGTAGAGATGCTGTACGCGCTATACACAGGCCACACCGATAACGGATTTCTCTTTTCGTCCGGCACTGACGGATAGACCACCTCTCCTCACATCTCGATCTCTGCGCCGAGGTAGCGCCCCCGCTCCCGCCCGAGGTCGCGGATCGCGCCGGACGTCCGCGCGACGGCGTCATGCCGCGCGCGCCAGGGCGACGCCTCCGGATAGGTGACGTCGCGGTGCAGCCTCCGCACGGTCTCCCGGACCCGTTCCCGCGCACCGTCGCCGACGAGGCGCTCCAAGAGCGGTCCCCTGCCCTCGGACAGCTCGCGAACCTCAGCGCCGGTGAAGCTGCGGTAGACCCGGCGAAGGACGCTCCGCTCCCGGAGATCGCCCAGACCCTCCGTTCCGCGCTGCATCTGCCCGAGCAGTTCCGTGCGCTCCTTGCGGACGCGGTCGGCCGTGTCCGTCGTCCCGCGTTCCAGCGCCTCGGCCATGGCCAGCGCCAGCCCGTGCCTCTCCGTTCCGTGCGACGCGACGACGGCCCGCGCAACGCGCATCTCCAGCTTCGAGGGCACCGGCTCTTCGCGATGCAGGCGGCGCATGCCCTTCGAGACGATGGCCTTGTAGGACTCGATGTCCTGCTTCGCCGAGAAGCCGGGATTCCCTTCGAACTGCGCCTTGACCTCAAAGTACTCGCCCTCGCCGATCTCCCGTGCGGCGTCAACGCGCAGATCCGTTTCCGCCCGCTTCCGCGCGATCCCGAAGGCAAGCTCGTCGACCTCCGCCTCCGGGACGTCGCGCGCGAGCATCGAGTCCCGGAGCACCGCCTCCACGTCCCGGGGCAGCGAGCCGCGGTGGACGGGTGCCGCTGCGTCGACGCGCTCGGAGACGGCGCAGGAGAGCACGAGAACGTCGTCGGCAAGACGCGGATCGGGCCGTGCGTCCTCGCGATCCGGCACGGGTCCTGTCCGGAACGCCGCCGCGATCCGCTTCCGGCCGTCAGCGCCGAGGCCGGCCAGGCCCTCCGGAACCCTCGCGCCCGGGTCGCGCTCGACCTGCATCTGCTCCAGGCTGAACGACCGGGCGAGCTCCGATACGGTCTCGCGGCCCTCCGGACGCGCCAGCATGGTGACCATGACGGGCAGCGGATCGCTCGACGGCCGCTCCGTCGGGTCGTCGAGCGGCGCGAACTCCCGAAGGTGGTTCGACATGACGCGTCGCGATTCGCGGTCAAGCGGCGCCAGGCTCTCCGGCAACGGCCGCCGCGCGTCGTGCAACGCGAGGATCTCGCCCTGCGTGAAGGATTTCACGAGGCGCTCGCCGAGATCGGGCCGGGGCTCGGACGCGATTCCCGTCGCCGCCGCTTCCGCGACCAGGTCGGATCGCGCGGACCGGAGCGCGCCGGCCTCCGGAAGCGGGCCCGAGGCAACGGCCGCGCCTACGGCGGCGATCAGGTCGCGCTCGCCGTCGCTCCTGGCCTCCAGCGCCGCGATCCCGGCCACCGGATCCCTGTCGCCGCCCGCGTCTCTTGCCCGCTCCAGGAGGCCCGCGATCCCCTTCTGCAGGTCCTGCGAATGCACCTCCGCGCCGAACGGGCACCGTGTCGAGACAGCGATCGCCAGCCGCAGCGCAAGGTCCGGCGCCGCCGCGTCACGGCGGAGCTCGCCGGAGACGTCCCATGGCGGCGTGACGTCCGCCTCGATCTCGACCCGCGCGGGATTGATGTCCCCGGCCGGTGACGGCACACGGGCCTCCTGCGCCGGATCCGGCGTCCGTGCCTTCCCTTCCGCCACGGGCACCTCGGCCGCGCGGTCCGGCCTGCCTGCCGCATCCGTCTCCGGACGCGCCCTCTCCGCAGCGGCCTCCATCGCCGCCCGCGCGGCCTTCACCGCCCCGGCCCGTCCGGACCAGTCGCCGCCCAGACGCAGCTCCCGCCGGCAGCGTTCGACCCTCTCCTGCGGCACCCTGGCCGCCCGGCCCCTCCGCCGCTTCGGCAGGAAGATCCCGAAGGCCTCCTCGGCCAGCCGCTCGTCGGACATCTCCAGGTCGTCGAGCATCCGCGACACGCTGGCGCCGCGCACGCCGCGTCGTGCACGATGCGCCCCTGCCGCGGGTCCCTGCCGGCCCGGTCCGCCAGCCGCGTCCGCCCTCCCGGGATCGATTCCGGCCAGCCGGTCGTTCCGCGCCGCGGCCTCGCTCTCGGTCACCACGGGCGCCGCGAGCTCCTCCGCCCGTCCGAGCGCGCGGGCGAGCGAGGCGCGACTGCCGCAGAGCCGGAGCCCGTCCTCGAACAGGTCCGCCACGGTACCCTCTCCGAGCGCCCGCGCCGTGAGCGCGCCCCGCGCGAGGACCCGCGCCGCCGTCGGCGCCCGGCCC